>NZ_JALDVG010000001.1:265639-565639 GCF_023110055.1 Streptococcus oralis
GTCGTTACAAATGGCTCAACAGTAACTGTAACCGACAAAGACGATGACCTTCCACGTAAGATCACCTTCAGCAAGGTAAATCTAGCGGGTGAAGAAATCGCGGGTGCAAAAATCCAAATTTTCCGTGGAGAAAAAGTTGCAGGTAGTCCTGTGGCTGAATGGACTTCAAAAGCCAATCAATCACATGTACTTGATTTGACTCCAGGAGTATATACTTTCCATGAAGAAGCCGCTCCAACTGGATACTTAGCAGTAACAGATATTACATTCCAAGTTAACTACGACGGAACTGTAACAGTGGTAAATGCTAGTGGAAATCAGGTTGAGTTTAAGGATGGTAAGTTAGTAGTAACGGACCAAACTGAACCAGAAAATCCTAACCTACCAAACACTGGAAGCGAATCTGGACAAGCTGCATTAGCAGCAGGTTTAGCTCTTCTAGCTTTAGGTGCAGGTCTTGTAGCAACTAAACGAAGAAAAGAAGACTAATCTCATTTAGTAGCCAATAAGTAGATTAAAGAAAGATCAGGGATAACTCCCTGGTCTTTTTTTATGGTTCAGAATAATGAAATATGCTAAATTAAACTATTTACCAGTATGGTGTATGACTATTGCTAAATCTCTTCTGATTTTTACTTATATAAAATAGTTTGGATAATTATTAAGGTGCATCAAACTTATAAATAAATGGAATGTTTTGTGTGATGTTTCTTTCTGTTTGTTTAAAAGAGAAGTTGTTCGTATGTGAACACTAAACTTAAAGAAACTTCAGTGTGATGAAAGAATTAATTTTTATGGCAGTAATTTTACACTGTGTCAATATTTTCAAAAGGCAATAACCTCATAATATTACAAAAAAAGTTAATTTTGTTTTATAATGAAATTAAAGGAGGTTTCTATATTAAAAATAGAACAAATATGATAAATATTGCACTCACATATAGTTATGAAACATGTTAATATGATGTAACTTATTCAATAACCCTCATGGATTTCAACGAATTCGAAAGGAGATGAGTGTTGAGATTTTATAATCATAGTTTGTCGTTTTAATGTTTTCGGTAATTTAGAAAGGAAGATTATGAAGAACAAGAAATTTTGGTTACCCATCCTAACTTCTCTGGCCTGTTTGCTAGGGATAATCTTTGCTCCAAATTCAGTTCAAGCAAAGGAACTGAAGAACGTTATCAGTAATATTGGAATTTGGGAGGTTGATAATGGTAAGTTTATAAAACCAGATGCGAATGGTGTTTATACACTTTCTCCTGAACATCATAACTACTCAAATTATAAATTCACTGTTGATTACGATTTGAGCGCCTATGATGGTAAATTAGAGGACGGTGATACCTTTACCTTTACTGTTCCGAGCCCTTTAACTGTTAGAAATGAAACTTTTGATTTAAAAGATAAGGAAACAGATCTCGTTATCGGAGAAACTCAAATTGTATCAAACGGGGATAATAATGGTGGTAAGGCGACTATTACATTAAAAAATCTGAAAACCTATCTTGAGAAAAAAGGTGGCTATCAAGTCCAAAACGTTAAAGGAAATTTCTTTGTTGGTTTTAGTTCTAAAAATGAATTAAGCAATGAAACGCTCCGTTTTGATAAGACGGAAACTATAAATGAAATTACCCATCAAATTAAGGTCAAAAAAGGGGAAGCCTCTGATTATTCTGAAGGAATTGGACGTGCTAATTTCAGTAAGTATCATGGTCTGATTTACAAAGAGGATTGGACATCTAGTGCTCTAAATAAGAGTGGACAATATTTACACAGTTGGTATGTTCGAGCTAATCCTAAACAAGCTGCCTATAACAAAATTGAAATTCATGACTGGGTTGACCCAAATGCCTCACCGATGCAGATGATTCCTGAAACATTTAAAGTTACGGCAGGTTGGTACGATAAATCTTATTACTTTAAAGATGAGGTGGTTTTAGAAGCTGGTAAGGATTACCAAGTAAAATGGAATGATTCTTACACAGAATTTACTTTAACAATTAACAATGCATCTTCAATTCTTGCGAAGAACGGGAAACCAGCAGCATTTCGAATTAATTATAAAACAAGTGCTCCAGCTGATGGCACGCAAGTCCAAAACAATGCTGAAATGAAGGGTGATGACCAGATTCTAACATATGACGACTATAGTAATAAGACAGTCGTTAAGCAAATCGGAAACTCAGTCGTTGCTTCTGGCGGTACAATTCAGTTAGAAACAGGTTACCGTATCATTCTTTACAAGGTCGACGAGCTGACTCATGACCGTCTAAAAGGAGCAAAATTTAAGATTACTCCTCCGGCAGGAGCTACGGCTAAAGAAGAAATTGTAACGACAAATGATGACGGAATTGCTGAATCATCTATTTACTCAGAGAGTGATATCAAGAAAGGGAACTTTACGGTAACCGAGATTGAGGCTCCTGAGGGATATGAGTTGAATCCTACTCCATTTGAGATGACTGTAGGAAAAGACGGTGCAATTCGAACAGTCACAAACAAACGCAATAAAGTTAAAGCTCAGATTCAAGCAAATAAGAAGATGATTGGTCGGGAGCTTAAAGAAGGTGAATATGAGTTTACCTTAATTGGACCAGATGGTAAGACTGAAGTTGAAACCGTTAAGAATGCGGCGGATGGAAGTATCAAGTTTGCAGAGTTATCATTTGATGCAGTAGGAGAGTACACTTATCGCATTGTTGAAAAGAAAGCTGGTACTACAGATAAAGGTGTGACTTATGATGTCAATCCCGTAGTTGCAAATGTTAAGGTTACATCTGAAACTGGTACAAGTAAATTGAAGACGGTAGTCACATACGAAAATGATGACAATACGTTTGAAAATACTTATACTCCTAAGAAAACTTCAGCTCCTATTGAAGTAACAAAAGTTCTTACCGGTCGTACCTTGAAAGCTGATGAGTTTGAGTTTGTATTGAAGAACGACGCAGATGGTTCAGAAGTTCAAAAAGTGAAGAACACTGCCGACGGTAAGGTTACATTTGCTCCACTTGAATATACTAAAGCTGGTACATACAAGTACACTATCGTTGAAACAAATGCTGGCCAAACTATTGACGGTGTAACATACGATAGTCTCGAAGTGAAAGTCACAGTAGAAGTTACAGACGATGGTGAAGGAAATCTTACCGCCAATGTAACTTACCCAGCGGACAAAGAATTCAACAACAGCTACGGAGCTTCAAAAACTCCAGCTACTCTTGCAGTTAAGAAAACACTTACTGGTCGTGAGTTGAAAGCTGATGAGTTTGAATTTACTTTGACAGACCAAGATGGTAATGTGAAAGAAACAGTCAAGAATGACAAAGATGGAAACGTTAAGTTCTCAGCCTTGGAATTCGATAAAGCTGGAACTTTCACTTACAAGATTGCTGAAAAAGCTGGTACTGCTACAGGAATCACGTACGACACGAAAACAATCACAGCTACAGTTACTGTAACGGACAATGGTAAAGGTGGCCTTGAAGCAACTGTTGCTTACGACGATGAAAAAGCATTCGAGAACACTTACACTCCAGCGAAAACTGAAGTTCCTGTGAAGAAAGTATGGAAGGATGAGAACAACCAAGACGGTAAACGTCCAACTTCTGTCACAGTTAAATTGCTTGCAGACGGTCAAGACACTGGTGAAACACTTACATTGACTGAAGCAAACGGTTGGGCTGGAAGCTTCACAAACCTTGATGCTGATAAAGGCGGAACACCTATCAAGTATACTGTAGTAGAAGTAACTGTTACTGGTTACACTTCTAAGGTTACTGGTGACGCTGCATCAGGATTCACTATCACAAATAGCTATTCTCCAGAAACAGTTGATGTAAAAGCAACTAAGAACTGGGATGACGCGAATAACCAAGACGGCAAACGTCCAACCAAGATTACAATCAATCTTTTAGCAGACGGTCAGAAAGTCGATTCGAAAGAAGTTCAAGCAGCCGCGGACGGAACTTGGACTGTCGAATTCATGAAATTAGCAAAATATAAAGCTGGTAAAAAAATCAAATACACTGTAACAGAAGAAGCCGTAGCCGAATACGAATCAACTATTACAGACTTTACCATCACAAACAAATATGCTCCAAAAGCAATTGACTACAAGGTAACAAAAGTATGGAACGATGCGAACAACCAAGACGGCAAACGTCCTGAGTCCGTAACGGTTCAACTTTACAAAAAAGTAGGAGCTGCTGATCCAGTAGCCGTTGAAGGTAAGAAATTGACCTTGACTGCTAAGGATAAGACAGACGCTAACACTTGGGTAGCATCATTCACAAATCTTCCACAATACGAAGCTGGTAAAGAAATCACTTACTCTATCAAGGAAGTAGACGTGCCAGCTGGCTATGAAGCCTCTGTAACTGGTCAAGTAGTGACTAACACTCACAATCCAGATACAGTTATCCTTTCAGGAACTAAGGTGTGGAAAGATAACAACAACCAAGACGGAAAACGTACAACATCTGTGAAAGTTCAAATTCTTAAAAACGATAAAGAAGTTGTTCAAGAAATTGAAGTATCAGAAGCAACTGGTTGGAAGTTCGAATCAAAAGCACTTCCTAAGTATGAAAATGGTAAACTAATCAAGTATACTGTCAAAGAAGTGGTTGTGAAAGGATATACTTCAACAATCACAACAGAAAAAGAAGGTAAGTACACCATTACCAATGAATATACACCAGAAAAAATTGCTGTAAGTGGACAAAAGACTTGGATTGACAATAACGACCAAGATCGTATCCGTCCAGCATCTATCACAGTGAAGTTACTTGCGAATGGTAAAGAAACTGGCCAAGAAGCTACAGCCACAGCGGAAACAGGCTGGAAGTATGAATTTACTAATCTGGACCGTTACCAAAATGGTAAGCCAATCGAGTACACAGTCAAAGAAGTTGGTGTTCCTACAGGTTACACAGCTACTGAAACTGGTATGAATGTGACCAACACTCATACACCAGAGAAAACATCTGTAAAAGGTAAGAAAATCTGGAAAGGTGATGAAAACCATAAAGACGCTCGCCCAGCATCTATTACAGTTAAACTATTTGCCAATGGTAAAGATACTGGTAAAACTGCAATAGCTTCAGAAGCAAGTGGTTGGACTTATGAATTTACAGATCTTGATCGTTATCAAGAAGGTAAGGAGATTGCCTACACTGTTGAAGAAGTGAATGTTCCAGATGGTTATACAGCTTCAGTAGAAGGTTACAACATTACAAATACGCACACTCCTGAAAAACCAACACCTGGCAAACCAAATGAACCAGGTAAGCCTAAAAAAGGTGGGGAATTGCCTAATACAGGAAGCAAGTCTAACCAAGTGGCTCTAGTAGCTGGAATCGCCCTTCTTGGATTGGGAACAGGATTCTTGGCAAGACGCAAAAAAGAAGATTAAGTTTTTTAAACGGTATCTTTCACAAAATTTTGCAAGACAGTTTAAAAGTGGAAACAAGTGTCAATGGAAATTGGCACTTGTTTTTTTGTAACTAACCCTGGTTCTACTACCAGATACAAGTGGATAGTTGCCACTTACTAAAAAGCTATTGTTTTTGCGATGAATTCCACTATAATAGGTGACAAATAGAAAAGGAGATGTTGCATATGATTGAAACAAGATTACAAGATAAATTGAAGTCAGGTTTGGAGGTAGAAAATTTTCAAAAAGAAGGGGCTATCTATCTGTCTCTTAATCCAGATTATCTATCTGGAGATAATGCTAAATACATGACCATGTATAACCGTATGGCTCGTTGGTATGATATGAGTGAGAAATGGATAGGACCACTTCTCCACGGCAAGGCGATTGATAAGTTGAGAAGGGATCTGATGGAGGAAATAGAATGGAAAGATAATTTATCAGTTCTTTATGTCTCTATCGGGACTGGTCAAGACCTCCGTTATATCCCTGAGACAATTGACCTGAAAAGTTTAGACTTTGTAGGGGTAGATATTTCTATCAGTATGCTAGAAAAATGCCAGAAATCTTGCGCTAAAAAGACTAATTTGCAACTTTTCCATGCTTGCGCGGAGGATTTACCCTTTGCGGATAATAGTTTTGACATTGTCTACCATATTGGCGGAATCAATTTTTTCAATGATAAGGCCAAGGCTATGCAGGAAATGCTACGAGTGGCGAAGCCAGGAACAAAGCTTTTAATTGCAGATGAGACGGCTGACTATGTGGATCAGCAATATAAGAAAAATCATTTTAGTAAGGATTATTTTAAAGATGCTACTGTTGATTTGAGTGAAATTGAGAATGCTGTTCCAAGCGAAGTTAAGGAAAAGGAAATGAAACTTCTTTGGGATGGTAAATTCTACGCCTTGACATTTAGGAAATAAGAAAAAGTATCTTGGTAGAGCTTAGAAAACAAGGTATGAAGATAAAAACATTCCCTTAGACAGCTGTCTGAGGGAATGTTTTTATGGGAGCATCATCAATTCGACAATCATAGCCATGTAGATAATCAGGGTAAGGAGAAAACCTGCTCTCCAGAAGAATTTGATAAATCTAGGGTAGTAAAAACTTCTTTTTTTGAGGAGAAAAAAGATAACTAGGAGGATTGCTAGGAGAGAAAGGGCAACACCAAGTCGCGGTAGAAAGTTGTGGGTAAAGGCTTTAGCAGTGATAAGGTAGTACTCGAATACCAAAAGTGGAAAAGCTAAATCCGCGAAATTAAATCCTATTTTCCTAAGTCCGAAAAGCTTGGTGACAATAAAGCAAACTACCAAGGTTAATATCAATAATAAAATAGATGCTATTTTCATTAAAATCATACCCATATTGTATCATAAAAAATCACTAAAGGAAACGAGAAACAAGGGAATTTGTAGGAAAGTCAGGCTTTTGAGATTGTAGGTGTTTTTTGTTATAATGAAAGTTATGAAATCTTATAATACCTTGAATGATTATTATCGAAAACTTTTTGGAGAAAAGACTTTCAAAGTTCCTATTGATGCGGGATTTGACTGTCCCAATCGGGATGGAACTGTGGCTCATGGGGGCTGTACCTTTTGTACGGTTTCGGGTTCTGGAGATGCCATTGTAGCACCAGATGCCCCTATCCGTGAGCAATTTTATAAGGAAATCGACTTTATGCACCGCAAGTGGCCGGATGTTAAAAAGTATCTGGTTTATTTTCAAAACTTTACCAACACCCATGAAAAGGTGGAAGTGATTCGGGAACGTTATGAGCAGGCTATCAACGAGCCAGGCGTAGTAGGAATCAATATCGGAACACGGCCAGACTGTTTACCTGATGAAACCATCGAATATTTGGCTGAGTTATCGGAACGCATGCATGTGACGGTAGAATTAGGCTTACAGACTACATATGAGACAACCTCTGACTTGATTAACCGTGCCCATTCTTATGAATTGTATGTAGAAACAGTCAAACGCTTGAGGAAATATCCTAAGATTGAGATTGTTTCCCATCTGATCAACGGACTGCCTGGGGAAACTCATGAGATGATGATTGAAAATGTCCGCCGCTGTGTCACAGATAATGATATTCAAGGAATTAAACTGCACTTGCTCCATCTTATGACCAATACACGTATGCAAAGAGATTACCACGAAGGACGCTTGCAACTGATGAGTCAGGATGAATATGTCAAGGTCATTTGTGATCAGCTGGAAATCATTCCCAAGCATATCGTTATTCATCGGATCACAGGAGATGCACCTAGAGATATGTTGATTGGTCCTATGTGGAGCCTCAATAAATGGGAAGTGCTAAATGCTATTGAAACTGAAATGAGACGCCGCGGCAGTGTTCAAGGATGCAAGGTTGTAAAACAGGAGTTTAGTAATGAAAAGACCACTTGAGATGGCACATGATTTTTTGGCTGAAGTCGTGACAAAAGAGGATGTCGTAGTGGATACGACCATGGGGAATGGACATGACACGCTTTTTTTAGCCAAGCTAGCCAAGCAAGTCTTTGCCTTTGATATCCAGGAGCAGGCTTTAGAGAAGACGCAAGAGCGTTTGGATCAGGCTGGAATGACAAATGCCCAGTTAATCTTGCAAGGTCATGAGACACTAGACCAGTTTGTGACAGAAGCTAAGGCAGGGATTTTTAATCTGGGTTATCTGCCTTCTGCTGACAAATCCGTCATCACACAACCTCAGACTACTATCGAAGCCTTAGAAAAGCTTTGCCGCTTGCTTGTCAAAGGAGGACGGATTGCTATCATGATCTACTATGGTCATGAAGGAGGAGACACCGAGAGGGATGCTGTGTTGGATTTTGTTAGCCAGTTGAACCAACAAGAGTATACAGCTGCCATTTATCGGACTCTCAACCAAGTTAATAATCCACCGTTTTTAGTTATGATTGAAAAATTAGAAAGGTATAGACATGGATAAACAATACCTTCGTGAGAAGCTTGAGGCAATGCGCCAAAATTTTGTCGAGTCAACGCATCACGAGCGAGCAGTCGGAGTGCTCGACGAAGCACATATGAGCAAAAAAATGCTTAAAATCAAGAAAAAATTAGTGGCTCTTGAAATGGAACGATGCCAGAAGAAAATTGAGCACAAAGACTGTTCTAAGATTGATCAGAAAATCCAAGAGCAAAAGGAGATTTTTGAATCTTGTTGTAAAAAAGATTAAGGAGGAATTGTGTGGAATTACTCATTTACTTGATTCTATTTTTATTTGTCTTAATCATTTCAACTACGACCAATAAACTTCTCCCTTTTTTGCCCCTTCCTCTTGTGCAAATCCTTTTGGGGATTGGGATTGGCTTATTTGTTCCCGATGCGGACTTTCATCTCAATACAGAGCTGTTTCTGGCCATGGTTATTGGTCCCTTACTTTTCCGGGAGGCAGAAGAAGCGGATATTACGTCCATTTTGAAACATTGGCGGATTGTCGTCTTTCTGATTTTTCCTGTGATTTTTATCTCAACCTTAAGCTTGGGGGGCATGGCTCACTTCCTTTGGATGACTCTTCCTTTGGCTGCCTGTTTAGCAGTTGGAGCGGCACTTGGGCCAACAGATTTGGTTGCCTTCGCATCTCTTTCTGAACGTTTTCGTTTTCCCAAACGGGTTTCTAATATTCTAAAAGGGGAAGGACTCTTAAATGACGCTTCTGGTTTGGTTGCCTTTCAGATGGCTCTTGCTGCTTGGACAACAGGAACGTTTTCTTTCAGCCAAGCTGGAACTTCCCTAGCACTTTCTATACTTGGTGGTTTTGTAGTCGGTTTTGTGACGGCTATGGTCAATCGTTTTTTGCATAGCTTTTTACTGAGTGTACGAGCGATAGATATAGCCAGTGAACTATTGCTAGAGCTAAGTTTGCCGCTCATGACCTTTTTCATCGCAGAAGAGTTTCATGTTTCAGGGATTATCGCAGTAGTGGTTGCAGGTATTTTGAAGGCCAGTCGCTTTAAGAAAATTACGCTCCTTGAGGCTCAGGTAGACACCGTGACGGAGACCGTCTGGCACACCGTGACCTTTATGCTAAATGGATCAGTCTTTGTTCTCTTGGGAATGGAATTAGAATTGATTGCAGAGCCAATTTTGTCTAATTCTCTCTACAATCCCCTTCTTTTACTGCTTTCAGTTGTCGTTCTGACCTTCTTGCTTTTTGCGATCCGCTTTGTCATGATTGCTGTTTTTTACTTTGTGAGGACGCGTCGACTTAAGAAAAAAATTCATAAGTACATGAAAGATATGCTTCTTTTGACCTTCTCTGGTGTCAAAGGGACAGTATCTATCGCGACTATTCTCCTCATACCAAGTCATTTGGAGCAGGAATATCCTTTGTTACTCTTCCTTGTAGCAGGCGTTACACTGCTGAGCTTTTTAACGGGTTTACTAGTCCTCCCTCACTTATCTGAGGAACAAGAGGAAAGCAAGGATCATTTGATGCATATTGCGATTTTGAATGATGTAGCTGCAGAATTAGAAAAAGAGCTAGACCATCACAAGAACAAACTTCCTCTTTATGCAGCTATTGATAATTATCATGGTCGGATTGAAAACCTCATCCTTAGTCTAGAAAATAAGAGAGTCCAAGAGGACTGGGAGTCCCTCAAACTTCTTATCTTGAGTATTGAGAGTGATGGTTTGGAGCAAGCCTACGAGGAAAATAGAATCAGCGAGCGTGGTTATCGAGTTTACCAACGTTACCTAAAAAACATGGAGCAGAGTATCAATCGGAATTTCGCTTCTAGAGTGACTTATTATTTCCTAGTTTCTTTACGGATACTGCGCTTTCTACTTCATGAAGTATTTACCTTTGGCAAAACTTTCCGTAGTTGGATGAATGAAGAATCTCGTAAACTACTAGCAGTTGACTATGATCAGATTTCAGAGTTGTATTTGGAAAATACAGAGCTGATTATCGAGAGTTTGGAAAACCTCAAAGGGGTTTACAAGAGTTCTCTGATTAGCTTTATGCAAGAGTCTCGTCTACGCGAGACGGCCATTATCGGAAGCGGTGCTTTTGTTGAGCGGGTTATCAATCGCATCAAGCCAAACAATATCGATGAAATGCTACGAGGCTACTATCTCGAACGTAAGGCAATCTTTGAATACGAAGAAGCTAAACTGATAACAGCCAAGTATGCCAAAAAACTACGCCAAAACGTTAATAATTTAGAGAATTATTCTCTGAAAGAGGCTGCAAATACCTTGCCTTATGATATGCTAGATTTAATCAGAAGAACTTAGATGATGAAGAAAATGACGGAGGAGGAAACATGAAAAAGTGGTGGAAAGAGCTGATGGACAGGCCCTTATTGAAAGCTTTTTTGCATTATTATCAAGCATCTGATAGTGAGTTGACCAGTGTTGCGGTTGCCTACTATTGGTTGATTTCAATCTTCCCTTTGCTAATGATAATGGTCAATATTTTGCCTTATTTTCAGATTCCGGTCTCAAATTTCTTACTGACGATCAAGGAATTTTTGCCTGATACGGTGTATGATGTGGTCGCCAAGATTGTCCGAGAAGTTCTGACTCAACCATCAACTGGTTTGCTGAGTTTTGCTGTTTTGTCAGCCCTATGGACCTTTTCGAAATCAATGGATTTCCTCCAAAAAGCCTTTAACAAAGCCTATGGAGTGACCAAGAGTCGAGGAATTATCTCCCATCAGTTGATGAGTCTACTTGTTAGTTTTGGCTTGCAGATTCTTTTTGCCTTAGCCTTGTTTTTGAGTATGTTTGGTCGTATGTTGCTCAACCTCCTCAAAACTTACTGGCAATCAGACAGTCCGCTATTTTCCTACCTGCAAGATTTTACAGGCCCTCTGGTCTATGCCTTGATCTTTGCCATTCTGGTTATGATTTATTACTTCCTTCCAAAAGTAAAAGCACCACGAATCCGCTATGTTTTACCAGGAAGTGTCTTTGTCTTGCTAACTCTTATCTTTTTATTGAATATCTTTTCTGTCTACGTCAATAGTTATGTCAATCATCTGGTTGATGTCCGATTTTTCAGTTCTATTATCGTGGTAGTCATGATGTTCTGGTTTATTCTCATTGCAAAGATTTTGATTATCGGAGCAGTTATCAATGCCAGTGTTCAGAGTTTGAAAGATCCAAAGTTTGGTATAGAATAATTAGAAAGATCCCTATTAGGTTTCCTAATAGGGATTTTCTTAATAGATAAACATGGCATCTCCAAAACTGAAGAAGCGGTAGTGTTCTTGGATGGCATGGTGATAGGCATCTAGGACTAAGTCACGACCGGCAAAGGCAGAAACTAGCATAACAAGAGTTGACTTGGGTAGGTGGAAGTTGGTTGAAAAAGCATCCACAACCTTCCAGTCATAGCCTGGTTTGATAAAGATATTGGTCCAGCCAGAATCAGCCTGGATTTGCCCATTAAACTTGGAACCGATGGTTTCCAGTGTGCGAATCGAAGTGGTTCCAACAGCGATGACGCGACCTCCATTTTCCTTAACAGAGCGAAGGGTGGCAGCTGCTTCCTCAGAAAGTTGGTAGAACTCCGAGTGCATTTCATGTTCGTCCAGATTGTCAACAGAGACAGGTCTAAAGGTTCCGAGTCCGACGTGAAGAGTGAGATAGACCAGATGAACGCCTTTGGCTTGGATTTCTGCTAGCAGTTCTTTGGTAAAGTGCAGCCCAGCAGTCGGTGCAGCAGCAGAGCCACTTTCTTTAGCGTAGACCGTTTGATAACGTTCACGGTCATCCAGTTTTTCGTGGATATAAGGTGGTAGTGGCATTTCACCTAGACTTTCCAAAACTTCTAGGAAAATTCCTTGGTATTCAAAGCGGACAATGCGGCCCCCGTGGGTCAATTCTTCCGTAACGACAGCGCTGAGGCGACCATCTCCAAAGCTGACGCGAGTACCGACCTTGAGGCGTTTGGCAGGTTTAGCGAGGACTTCCCACTCATCACCACTAGTATTTTTGAGCAGGAGAAGCTCCACATGACCTCCGGTCTCCTCTTTTTGACCATAGAGGCGGGCAGGGAGAACGCGAGTGTCGTTCATGACAAGGGCATCACCAGGTTCCAGCATGTCGATAATAGAGTGGAAGTGTTTATCCTGCATTTCTCCCGTTTCACGATTAACGATAAGGAGTTTGGAGGCATCTCGTTTTTCAAGGGGCGTTTGGGCAATCAATTCCTCAGGTAAGTGGAAATCAAAATCAGCTGTATTCATTTTTCATTATTCTTTCTAAGTTCTAATCTTATCCATTATAACATGTTTCAAGTTTAGACGCTCTTTTTTTAGAAATTAAATCGTTTTCACTTGACAAAAATTGGTCTATACCATATAATAAATATAGAAACATGGAGGATATAAAATGAAAGTTATAAAAGTTGAGAATCAAGTCGAAGGTGGAAAAGTAGCTTTTGAGATTTTGAAGGAAAAATTGGCCAATGGTGCTCAAACATTAGGACTTGCGACAGGAAGCAGCCCGCTTGAGTTTTACAAGGAAATCGTTGAGAGTGACCTTGATTTTTCAAATCTGACTAGTGTGAACCTTGATGAGTATGTAGGGCTTGATGGGGACAATCCACAATCTTACCGTTACTTCATGCAGGAAAACTTGTTCAACCAAAAACCATTTAAGGAAAGTTTCTTGCCTCGTGGGGTTAAGGACAATGCTGAAGAAGAAGTTGAACGCTACAATCAAATTTTGGCTGACCATCCTGTTGATTTGCAAATCTTGGGAATTGGTCGCAATGGACATATCGGATTTAATGAACCTGGTACTCCATTTGACAGTCAAACACACCTTGTAGAGCTGGACCAGTCTACTATCGAAGCCAATGCTCGCTTCTTTGACAAGATTGAAGACGTTCCAACCCAAGCTATCTCAATGGGGATTAAAAACATCTTGGATGCCAAGTCAATTATTCTCTTTGCTTACGGTGAATCAAAAGCAGAAGCCATTGCCGGAACAGTGTCGGGTCCAGTGACTGAGAACCTCCCAGCAAGCAGCCTACAAAACCACCCTGATGTGACTATTATCGCTGATGCTGAGGCGCTCAGCCTGCTTGAAAAATAAAAATTACAAGAACCACTTGCTCTTTGGAGTGAGTGGTTTTTTTCTAGCTTTCATGAGTCAATAGAAAGAAGTGGTATAATAGATTGGTAGAATAACTAGATCTAGTTAGGTCCAATTTTTACTATTTTATGATATACAAGGAGAGAATGAAAGTATGCTATTAGAAAATAATCTGATAAAAGACAATATACGAGCTGAAAACAAAAGCTTTCTCTATTATTTACACGAGGAAAAAGTATTTGATTCGCAGTCGCTAGCTGATTTATGTCGCTACGTAGAAAAGCTCGATTCTATTAGTATAGATCAGATGAGGGATTTGCATTTTATTGAAAATCAAATTCTTCGTCATCTGGTATATCATTTTGACAGCAATGACTTGAGTAAGATTTCGAATCTTCCTGATGAATATTGGGAATATATTGAACCTTTTGAACAAGCAGTAACAAAGTTGTATGATTTGATGTAAAAATTGGTGGATTTGATAAAGTATAGGCAAGAAAGTAATTATTGAATCGGAAAATCGGAATAAATGTAGGTTTTCCCTTGACAAATATTCATTTTGCGTGTAAAATGGAATAGATCTTGAACTTGAAGGGAGTGAAAAAAATGTCTAAAACAGTAGTACGTAAGAATGAATCTCTTGACGATGCACTTCGTCGTTTCAAACGTGCGGTTACTAAAGCTGGTACTCTTCAAGAAACACGCAAACGTGAATTCTATGAAAAACCTTCTGTAAAACGTAAACGTAAATCAGAAGCAGCTCGTAAACGTAAAAAATTCTAATTTGAAATGAAAGGCTAGACTTGTCTAGTCTTTTTTTGCACAATGTTTAGAGGAAGAAATTGTTATGAGAGAGTATATAAAAGAATATCAAAAGATGCGTGAAAATCACTTGGAAGATTGGGGTTATTGTGCTGATCCGATAGATTGGAAGGAATTTGAAGAGTCAAACCAAAAAATTTTTGAAAAGTATTTGACCGATTCAAAAGTATTGTCTGACAAGGTTTTAAGGGTAAAATTGTACAGTAGCTTATTGCTAGATGATACTAAATATTTTGCCTATTATGCTGCGTTTTTAGATGGGGATTATAAGCAGTTAAACAACGCTCTATGGCAAACAGGAAGAACCGGGTTGTTGAGAGGTGGTTTGTTGGCAAGTGGAACCATCTACACAGATGGGATTTTGAAAGGCTTGTTTACCTCTTTTGCTTGTAACGATTTTTCAGTCATTCCATCATTCATCTCCAAAGATTTACCCTTGTTGAAAGGAACCTATTATCCAGAAAATGTGATGAATCTTTTATACGCTCTTTATTATCAAGATGAAGAAAGATTATCCGAGTCGCTCTTGCGTGCACAACAGTTTTTAGGGAAGAAAAAACGAACTGGTATGGAAGAATTTTCTGTTCGGTATTTTATAAGTTTGGCAAAAAAAGATGCAGTTGCATTAAGCGAGTCCTTACAAAGTTTATGCCAAGCTTATCAGAGACGAGGTTACCCCTATGAAAAGATTGATAAGTGCTTTGCGGATGAGATCCATGGTCTATATCGTTTGGTACGATTGTTTGACCATTCCTTGTTTGAAGAAGTCAGTATGCCGTCTCATAAGACTTTTTTGAAGGAGTTTGAAGAATGGCAAGTCCAAAATCAGTTTCCAAAAGGTCAACAGTTCTATACCTATCCTCAAGATATGGCTGATGCAAACAGAATGTTAACAAAAGGTCTTCCAAGGATTTACTTAGAAAAATCTGGAAGGGACTTGGTGATAGACGTTGACCGATTTGCAGTAGATTTGTCTCGGTTGATTTAAAAGAGTACGAAAAGACTTCCTAGTCAAATCTTTTTCCAAGCAACATCAAATAAATACTGTAAATCCTGCAAAAAAAGGAAACTTCCACCTACAATCTGATATAATAGTAGGGAGAACTCGATTGAAGGAGGAAATTATGTCGGTTTTAGTAAGAGAAGTAATTGAAAAGCTCAGACTAGATATTGTATACGGCGAAGGTGAATTGCTTGAAAAAGAAATCAATACTGCGGACATTATGAGACCTGGTCTTGAAATGACGGGCTATTTTGATTACTATACACCAGAACGGATTCAGCTGTTAGGGATGAAGGAGTGGTCCTATTTAGTTGCCATGCCTGCCCAGAACCGTTATCAGGTTTTGAAGAAAATGTTTCTACCTGAAACACCTGCGGTTATCGTGGCTCGTGGTCTGGTAGTGCCAGAGGAAATGTTGAGGGCTGCTAGAGAATGTAAGATTGCGATTTTAACCAGTCGAACAGCAACCAGTCGTTTATCTGGAGAGTTATCTAGCTATCTTGATTCCCGTTTGGCTAAACGTACCAGTGTGCATGGTGTCTTGATGGATATCTATGGCATGGGTGTCTTGATCCAAGGAGATAGTGGTATCGGTAAGAGCGAGACAGGTCTTGAGCTTGTGAAACGTGGACACCGTCTAGTAGCAGATGATCGTGTAGATATTTATTCTAAGGATGAGATGACTCTTTGGGGCGAACCTGCTGAAATCTTGAAGCATTTACTTGAGATTCGTGGAGTTGGGATTATCGATATTATGAGTCTTTATGGTGCGAGTGCTGTAAAAGATTCTTCACAAGTTCAGCTAGCAGTTTATCTAGAAAATTATGATACGCATAAGACCTTTGACCGTCTAGGAAACAATGCCGAAGAACTCGAAGTTTCTGGTGTAACGATTCCGCGTATCCGCATCCCAGTAAAAACAGGACGCAATATCTCCGTTGTTATTGAGGCGGCTGCCATGAACTATCGTGCTAAAGAAATGGGCTTTGATGCGACACGTTTATTTGAAGAACGCTTGACAAATCTAATCGCTCAAAATGAGGTGAAACATGATTAATCCAGTCGCATTTGAAATTGGTCCCTTTGCTATTCGTTGGTATGCTTTGTGTATTGTAGCTGGTTTGGTTCTGGCAGTCTACCTTGCCATGAAAGAAGCTCCCAAAAAGAAAATTCTATCAGATGATATTTTGGATTTTATTCTGATTGCTTTTCCGGTAGCTATTTTAGGTGCTAGACTATACTACGTACTCTTTCGCTTAGATTATTATCTGCAAAATCCAGGTGAAATCATCGCCATTTGGAATGGTGGTTTGGCCATTTATGGTGGTTTGATAGCAGGAGCTATTGTACTTTATATCTTTGCAGATAGAAAACTCATCAATACTTGGGACTTTCTAGATATTGCGGCGCCGAGCGTTCTGATTGCCCAAAGTTTAGGACGCTGGGGAAATTTCTTTAATCAAGAAGCCTACGGTGCAGCAGTAGATAGTCTGGATTATTTACCGGGCTTTATCCGTGACCAGATGTACATTGACGGTAGCTACCGTCAGCCGACCTTCTTATATGAGTCGGTTTGGAATCTGATTGGATTTGCTTTGATTCTGATTTTTAGAAGAAAATTAAAGGGAATCAGACGTGGTCATATCACTGCTTTCTACTTGATTTGGTATGGCTTTGGTCGTATGATTATTGAAGGAATGCGGACGGATAGTCTCATGTTCTTTGGTCTGCGAGTTTCCCAATGGTTATCAGTTGTCCTTATCGGACTCGGTATTTTTATCATACTTTATCAAAATCGAAAGAAAGCCCCTTTCTATCATACAGAGGAGGAAAAATAAATGTTAGAAGTTGCTTATATACTTGTTGCTATTGCTTTGATTGTCTGTTTAGTCTATTTGACAATCACGATTCAAAAAGCAGGTCGTATGATTGATGAGACAGAGAAAACCATCAAAACCTTGAGCTCAGATGTGAACGTTACCTTACATCATACTAATGAATTGTTGGTCAAGGTCAATGTGTTAGCAGACGATATCAATATCAAAGTTGCGACGATTGATCCACTTTTTACAGCTGTGGCTGACTTGTCAGAGTCGGTATCTGATCTCAACCAACATGCACGTGTTTTAGGTAAAAAGGCTTCATCTGCTGGTTCGAAGACCATCAAAACAGGTGCAGGCTTGTCCGCACTTCGTGTTGCAAGTAAATTTTTCAAAAAATAAAAAAGGAGAAATCTTATGGGAAAACTATCCTCTATCCTTTTAGGAACAGTTTCAGGTGCTGCTCTTGCTTTGTTTTTGACGAGTGACAAGGGCAAGCAAGTTTGTAGTCAAGCTCAGGATTTTCTAGATGATTTGAGAGAAGATCCAGAGTATGCTAGAGAGCAGGTTTGTGAGAAACTAACTGAAGTGAAGGAACAGGCAACGGACTTTGTTCTGAAAACAAAGGAACAAGTAGAATCTGGTGAAATCACTTTTGATAGTGTCCTTGACCAAGCTAAAAACTGTGCTCGACAAGCGACGGAAGCATCCAAGGAAACCTTTAACAATCTCAAGGAGCAATGGCAAGAACAGTCAGCAACTCCAGACGTCGCTGAAGACCAAGAAGAAATCATCATCGATATTACTGAAGTATAAGGTATCACCATCTCTGGTTTTTGGAGATGGTGATTTTTATCTGCAAGTCTGTCTTTGTGGTATAATAAATACTATGCAGAAAAAACCAACGTCCGCCTATGTGCATATTCCCTTTTGTACACAGATTTGTTATTATTGTGACTTTTCAAAAGTATTTATCAAGAATCAACCAGTAGATAGTTACCTGGAGCATCTGCTAGAGGAGTTCCATTCTTATGATATCCAAAAGTTGCGAACTCTCTATATTGGAGGTGGGACGCCAACAGCTCTGTCCGCTCCGCAATTAGAGCTGCTCTTAGATGGCTTGTCTAAAAACTTGGACTTGTCTGTCTTGGAAGAGTTGACCATTGAGGCCAATCCAGGCGATTTGGACGCGGATAAGATTGCGGTTTTGAAACAGTCGCCAGTCAATCGTGTTTCCTTAGGTGTGCAGACTTTTGATAACAAAATGCTGAAAAAGATCGGGCGTAGTCACTTGGAAAAGGATATTTATGAGAATATCGACCGTCTCAAACTGGCTGGTTTTGACAATATTTCTATCGACCTAATCTACGCTCTTCCAGGTCAAACTATGGCTCAGGTCAAGGACAATGTGGCTAAGGCTATCTCGCTTGATATTCCTCATATGAGCCTTTATAGCTTGATTTTGGAAAATCATACGGTCTTTATGAACCGCATGCGACGAGGGAAGTTGCCCCTACCCAAGGAAGAGTTAGAAGCGGAGATGTTTGAGTACATCATCGCAGAACTGGAGCGAGCTGGTTTTGAGCATTATGAGATTTCCAATTTCTCTAAACCCGGATTTGAAAGTCGCCACAATCTCATGTACTGGGATAATGCCGAGTATTATGGTATCGGTGCGGGTGCTTCAGGTTATGTGAATGGAGTGCGTTATAAAAATCATGGTCCTATCCGCCACTATCTCAATGCGGTAGAGGCAGGAAATGCTCGGATTACAGAAGAACACCTGAGTCAAAGGGAGCAGATGGAAGAAGAAATGTTCCTAGGCCTCCGGAAAAAATCCGGGGTTTCCATGGCGCGATTTGAGGAGAAATTTGGACGGTCCTTTGATGGACTTTATGGCGAGATCATCAGAGACTTGGTTCAACAAGGACTCATGCAGATCGACGGTGATCGTGTCCGAATGACAAAGAGAGGTCTCTTCTTGGGAGACACTGTAGCAGAACGATTTATTTTGGAGTAGAACGATGGGCTTAACTTATCAAATGAAAATGAAGATTCCTTTTGATATGGCGGACATGAACGGTCATATCAAACTTCCAGATGTGATTTTGCTGTCCCTGCAAGTATCAGGTATGCAATCGATTGAGCTAGGAGTCAGTGACAAGGACGTGTTGGAACGTTATAATCTGGTCTGGATTATTACAGATTATGCGATTGACGTGGTTCGCTTGCCTCGCTTTGCTGAAGAGATTACGATTGAAACAGAAGCATTGACTTACAATCGTCTTTTTTGCTACCGCCGTTTCACTATCTATGATGAAGCAGGTCAAGAAATCATTCGCATGGTAGCAACCTTTGTTCTTATGGACAGAGACAGTCGTAAAGTTCATGCTGTCGAACCTGAGATTGTTGCGCCTTACCAGTCTGAGTTTGATAAAAAACTCATCCGTGGGCCAAAGTATGCAAATCTAGAAGATCCAATCAGTAAAGACTACCATGTTCGTTTTTACGACTTGGATATGAATGGTCATGTTAATAACAGCAAATATCTGGATTGGATTTTTGAGGTCATGGGAGCAGACTTTTTGACCCAGTATATTCCAAAGAAAATCAATCTCAAGTATGTCAAAGAAGTGCGACCAGGTGGCATGATTGCCTCAGCTTATGAACTCAAGGGACTAGAAAGCAAGCATGAGATTATCAGTGATGGCGAGATAAATGCTCAAGCTATGATTACGTGGCAAGAAATTGAAGGCAATTAGAAAGGACGATATGGCTTATAAAGGTTATTTAATTGATTTAGACGGAACCATTTACAAGGGGAAAGACCGGATTCCGGCGGGTGAGGCTTTTGTCCAGGAGTTACAAAAAAGAGAAATTCCCTATCTCTTTGTAACCAACAATACAACCCGAACTCCAGAGAGCGTTCAAGAGATGTTGGCTCAGAATTTTAATATCAACACGCCTCTATCAACTGTCTACACGGCAACTCTGGCAACCATTGACTATATGAATGACTTGGGACTGGAAAAGACAGTCTATGTCATTGGTGAAGCAGGACTCAAGGATGCCATTCAGGCGGCTGGTTATGTCGAAGACAAGGAAAATCCAGCCTATGTGGTCGTTGGACTGGACTGGCAAGTCGATTATGAAAAATTTGCGACGGCGACTCTAGCCATTCAAAAGGGGGCTCACTTTATCGGAACCAACCCTGACCTCAATATCCCGACGGAACGTGGTCTCTTGCCTGGTGCTGGTTCACTAATTACACTTCTTGAAGTAGCAACACGGGTCAAACCAGTTTATATCGGAAAACCAAATGCGATCATTATGGACAAGGCAGTTGAGCACTTGGATTTGAAAAGAGAAGAGTTGCTCATGGTTGGGGACAATTACCTGACGGATATCCGAGCAGGGATTGACAATGGCATTCCAACGCTCTTGGTGACGACAGGTTTTACCAAAGCAGAAGAAGTGGCGGACTTGCCAATCGCACCAACTCATGTAGTTTCTAGCCTTGCGGAGTGGAATTTCGATGAAAACTAAACTGACCTTTTGGGGAAGTATGCTCTTTTTCCTCTCCCTTTCTATCCTACTGACCATTTATCTGGCATGGATTTTCTATCCTTTGGAAATTGAGTGGCTGAACTTAGCGAATCGAGTCTATCTAAAGCCCGAAACCATTCAGTACAATTTTCATATCTTAATGAATTACCTGACCAATCCCTTTAGTCAGGTCTTGGAGATGCCAGATTTTCGTTCATCAGCTGCAGGTTTACACCATTTTGCGGTGGTGAAAAATCTCTTCCACTTGGTTCAGCTAGTCACTTTGGTGACACTTCCAAGTTTCTATTTCTTTGTTAGAAAGATTGTGAAAAAAGGATTTCTACCTCTATATCGTAAAAGTATTCTGATTTTAGTGCTATTGCCTCTAGTCATTGGCCTTGTAGGAGTGTTAATTGGTTTTGAGCAATTCTTTACTCTTTTCCATCAGATTCTCTTTGTGGGAGATGATACCTGGCTTTTTGATCCAGCAAAGGATCCCGTTATTTGGATTTTGCCAGAGACTTTCTTTCTCCATGCCTTTTTACTTTTCTTTGCTTTGTATGAAGGAATGTTTAGTTTCCTTTTTGTTAAAGCTTCAAGGAAATAGTGGAAAAAGTTCTGTATTTTTAATAAAAAACGAGAGAAGTTGCTCTACTCCCTATTTATTGTTAGGTTATCCTAAAGATAAACTTGCAAAGCAGGAGATTTTTGCAGAAAACAGTCTATTTTCTATGAAAAAATAGGCTTTTTTTCTAAAAATACCTAGTCAAGCGCTTTATTTTTTTGTATAATAGAAATAGCAAGTATAGATAAAAGAAGAGAAAAGCATGATTACACTATTTTTATCGCCGAGTTGTACATCATGTCGTAAGGCAAAGGCTTGGTTAGAGACGCATAAAGTGCCCTTTCAAGAGCATAATATTATGACTAGTCCTTTAACAAGAAAAGAATTACAACATATTCTTTCCTTGACCGAAAATGGTACTGATGACATCATTTCAACTCGTTCAAAAATTTTTCAAAAATTGGATATTGATGTAGAGAGTATCTCGGTATCGGAGTTGCTTCAGTTGATTGAGCAATATCCTAGTCTTTTGCGTCGCCCAATTATTATAGATACCAAACGCATGCAGATCGGTTTTAATGAAGATGAGATTCGTGCTTTTCTCCCTCGTAGTTACCGTAAACAAGAACTAAAAGAAGCAACATTGAGAGCTGGTATAGGATAGATGAACAAACAGTATAGTTACCCACTAGATTTGTCGTGGAGCACTGAAGAACTTGCTTCAGTGCTTTCTTTTTTTAATGATGTTGAAGCTGCCTATGAAGACAAGGTAGAAGCTAAAAAACTGCTAGATTCCTACAAGAAATTTAAGTCTGTGGTTCCGAGCAAAAGCGAAGAAAAACGCTTAGGTCGCGAATTTGAGACAGCGAGCGGTTATTCCTTCTATCATGCAGTTCAATTAGCAAAAGAAAAAAGAGAAGGGAAGATTTCTCTTGGAAACTAAATTTGAATTTGCCAAACAGATTGTGCAGGAAGCTGCAGATTACATTTTGGCCCACATGCAAGAAGATTTGCAGGTCGAGCGAAAATCTTCACCTACCGACTTGGTGACGCGTTTGGATAAGGAAGTTCAGGATCTCTTGGTTGGTAGAATTTTAGCATCTTATCCAGAAGACTTGATTTGCGCGGAAGAGGGCTGTTTGCGTACGGCAGTCGGCCAGGGGAATGTTTGGGTGATTGATCCCATTGATGGTACCAATAACTTTGTCGCCCAGAAGGAAGATTTTGCCGTGATGTTGGCCTACTTTGAGAATGGGGTTGGGAAATTCGGTATCATTTATGATGTCATGAAAGGGGATTGTTACCATGGTGGTGGTGCCTTTCCTCCTTTTCGCAATAATGAGCCCTTACCGCCTTTTAAAAAGAAACCTCTTCAAGAATTTTTAGTTGCCGGTAACTCAGGTATGTTTGAAAGCAATGAGTGGGGCTTGGCGGATTTGGGTCGAGCAGCGTTGGGAGTCCGTGTCTATGGCAGTGCGGCTATTAGTTTTGCCAAGGTTTTATGTGGTCGTCTTCTGACTTATATTACCTACCTGCAACCATGGGATTACGCTGCGGCCAGTATCTTAGGGGAAAGTCTGGGTTATCGTCTTCTTACGGTATCAGGTGAGCCCGCTGATTTTAAAACGCGTCAGCCTGTCATGATGGTGCCAATCGAGATGCAAGAAGAGATTCAGTCTTATATCTACGAAAGGAAAGAAAACTAAATGCAATTTCCAGAAGGATTTGTTGAAAAATATGAAGCGATACTAGAAGATGAGGCAAGAGACTTTCTTGCCTCTTTTAAACAAGAAGCGGTTTCGGCTTTTCGGGTCAATCCCTTAAAAGAAAGTCAGTTATCGTTTGCTGATGCTATTCCCAATACACCTTGGGGGTATTATGGTAAGGTTTCTGGGAAGTCACCAGAGCACGTGACAGGTTTCGTTTATTCGCAAGAGCCTGCAGCCCAAATGGTGGCCCAGGTAGCTCAACCCCTTCCCGGTATGAAGGTTTTGGACTTGGCGGCAGCACCAGGTGGAAAATCCACTCAACTAGCAGCTTATCTGGCTAATCAAGGAGTCCTTGTCTCCAACGAAATTTCAAGTAAGCGTGCTAAGATTTTAGTAGAAAATATGGAGCGATTTGGAGCGACAAATGTTGTTGTGACTAATGAATCTGCTGACCGCTTGGCCAAGGTCTTTAAAGGCTACTTTGATGTGATTGTCCTTGATGCCCCTTGCTCGGGTGAAGGGATGTTCCGTAAACAACCTGATGCCATGGACTATTGGAACCTCGATTATCCGAGCCAATGTGCCAATCTCCAAAGAGAGATTTTAGAAGATGCAGTCACCATGCTTGCAGAAGGTGGCCGTCTGGTTTATTCAACCTGTACCTGGGCGCCAGAGGAAAACGAAGAGATCGTTCGCTGGTTATTAGATGCTTATGATTTTGAATTACTTCCTGTTGAGCATGTGAACGGTATGGTAGCAGGAATTGGACTTCCTGAAACTGCGCGGATGTATCCTCACCATTTTAAGGGAGAAGGTCAGTTTGTTGCCCATTTGCAGTTCAAGGGAGAAAATCCAGCAGCCAAATTCAAAGCCAGCAAGACCAATCTTAGTTATGAACAGCTGGCCTTGTGGCGAGAATTTGCCCAAAAACACTTACAGGTCAATCTAACTGGTATCTTACAAACTTTTGGAGACCAACTTTATCTCTTGCCAGAGATGCTACCTGATCTAGGGAAACTTAAAATTGCCCGTAATGGACTTCATCTGGGTACGTTTAAGAAGAAACGCTTCGAACCAAGTTTTGCTCTGGGATTAGCCTTGAAACCAAGTCAAGTGAAACAAAGGGTTGAAATCAAGGATGAGGACTTTGTAAAATATGTGGCTGGGGAAACAGTTCAACTAGCTGAAAGTCTACCAAATGGCTGGTATCAAGTTTTGGTTCAAGGCAATGGTTTGGGCTTTGCAAAGGTGACTGGAAATATTTTAAAAAATTATTATCCAAAAGGGCTTAGATTCAGGTGAAAAAGCTAGTCAAAGAGCCTATTCTATGTTATAGTGGAAGTATGAGTTTTTTCTGATAGTCTTTCATTATTACTTATATTATACGATGGAATTGTCCGCTCCTAAGAATGACTAGATAAAATAAAGTGGGACAATCATTGATGATAATTGGATGATCAGGACAAACGGAAGAAATCAGAACATTTATCATTATGTTCAAGGAGAATAACAGTGAAAAAAAGAAAAAAGCTCGTCATGTCTCTTGCAGCTCTTTTGATGGCAGGTTCTCTAGCAGGATGTGCTAGCTGGATTGATCGTGGAGAATCCATGACAGCCGTTGGTTCAACTGCTCTTCAGCCTCTTGTCGAAGCGGCAGCAGATGAATTCGGTTCTAGAAACATCGGAAAAACAGTTAATGTTCAAGGTGGAGGATCGGGTACAGGACTTTCCCAAGTCCAGTCTGGAGCAGTTGACATCGGGAACTCTGACGTCTTTGCAGAGGAAAAAGAAGGAATCGATGCTTCAGCCCTAGTAGACCACAAGGTTGCAGTGGCTGGTCTTGCAGTGATTGTAAACAAAGAAGTGGATGTAGAAAATCTCACAACCGAGCAACTTCGCAAAATCTTTACAGGTGAAGTGACCAACTGGAAAGAAGTTGGGGGCAAAGACCTGGCCATTTCAATCATCAACCGAGCAGCAAGTTCTGGTTCAAGAGCGACGTTTGATACGGTCGTTATGAATGGCCAAGCGGCAATGCAGAGCCAAGAACAGGATTCTAACGGGATGGTCAAGTCGATTGTATCCCAAACGCCTGGAGCCATTTCTTACCTGGCTTTTGCCTATGTAGATGACTCCGTGAAAAGCATGAAACTGAATGGGTATGAACCTACGTCTGAAAATGTAACGACCAACAACTGGCCTTTGTGGTCTTATGAACATATGTACACACTTGGTCAGCCAAATGAGTTAGCTGCTGAATTCCTGAACTTCGTCCTCTCAGATGAAGCCCAAAATGGAATTGTTAAGGGCATGGGCTATATCTCTATCAATGAAATGAAAGTCCAAAAGGATGCTTCAGGTACCGTTACAGCAGTAGAAGGAGGTCAATAATGAATCAAGAAGAATTATCTAAAAAATTACTCTCTCCTTCAAAGAACTCTCGCCTTGAGAAGTTCGGTAAAGGTTTGACCTTCACTTGCCTTTCTTTGATTGTCATCATTGTGGCCATGATTTTGATTTTTGTAGCCCAAAAAGGTTTATCGACCTTCTTTGTCAATGGAGTGAATATCTTTGATTTCCTCTTTGGACAAACTTGGAATCCTTCAGGGAAACAATTTGGTGCCCTTCCAATGATTTTGGGTTCCTTTATTGTGACGATTTTATCAGCCCTCATCGCAACTCCCTTCGCTATTGGTGCTGCAGTCTTTATGACAGAAGTCTCACCAAAGGGTGCAAAGATTTTGCAACCAGCCATTGAACTCCTCGTCGGTATTCCTTCAGTCGTCTATGGATTTATCGGTTTGCAAGTTGTGGTGCCTTTTGTTCGTAGCGTCTTTGGTGGAACTGGTTTTGGGATTTTGTCAGGGATTTTCGTTCTTTTTGTCATGATCCTACCAACTGTAACCTTTATGACAACAGACAGCTTACGGGCTGTTCCTCGTCATTACCGTGAAGCTAGTTTAGCTATGGGAGCCACTCGTTGGCAAACCATCTGGCGTGTGACCTTGAAAGCAGCACGTTCAGGTATTTTTACTGCAGTGGTCTTTGGGATGGCGCGTGCCTTCGGTGAAGCCCTTGCTATTCAGATGGTGGTCGGAAACTCAGCAGTTATCCCAACCTCGTTAACAACACCAGCTGCGACCTTGACATCTGTACTGACTATGGGTATCGGAAATACCGTCATGGGAACGGTTGATAATAACGTTCTCTGGTCACTGGCCTTAGTCTTGCTCTTGATGAGTTTGGCCTTTAACAGTGTGATTAAATTGATTACGAAAGAAAGAGGAAAGAAAAACTATGCACGCTAAGAAATTAGATAAACTTGCAACAGCTGTCCTCTATACCATCGCGGGTATCATCGTGGCCATTTTGGCATCTTTGATTCTCTATATCTTGGTGAGAGGGTTACCGCATATCTCTTGGTCTTTCTTGACTGGGAAATCTTCCTCTTATCAAGCAGGTGGAGGTATTGGGATTCAGCTCTACAATTCCTTCTTCCTTTTGGTCATTACCTTGATTATTTCTGTTCCCCTGTCTATGGGAGCTGGCGTTTTCCTCGCTGAGTATGCCAAAAAAGGACCTGTGACCAATTTTATTCGTACCTGTATTGAGATTTTGTCTTCTCTACCATCAGTCGTTGTGGGTCTCTTTGGTTACTTGATCTTTGTTGTCCAGTTTGAGTATGGATTTTCAATCATTTCAGGTGCCTTGGCCTTGACGGTCTTTAACCTCCCTCAGATGACTCGAAATGTTGAGGACAGTTTAAAACACGTTCACCATACACAACGTGAGGCTGGTCTGGCCCTTGGAATTTCTCGTTGGGAGACTGTAGTTCATGTTGTCATTCCAGAAGCTCTTCCAGGTATCGTAACGGGTGTTGTTTTGGCATCTGGTCGTATCTTTGGTGAGGCCGCCGCTCTTATCTATACTGCAGGACAATCCGCTCCAGCCCTTGACTGGTCTAACTGGAATATCCTCAGTGTTACCAGCCCTATCTCAATCTTCCGACAAGCAGAAACCTTGGCTGTCCACATCTGGAAGGTCAACAGTGAAGGAACCATTCCTGATGCTACCATTGTATCTGCTGGTTCTGCCGCAGTGCTCCTCATCTTTATCTTGATTTTTAACTTTGGGGCACGCAAACTCGGAAGCTATTTACACAAGAAATTAACCGCTGCCTAAAGGAGAAGCCATGTCAAAATATAACTGGGATGAAAAGCATATCATCACCTTCCCTGAAGAAAAAGTGGCCCTCTCTACTAAGGATTTACATGTTTACTATGGTAAAAATGAATCCATCAAGGGCATCGATATGCAATTTGAAAAAAATAAAATTACAGCCTTGATTGGCCCTTCTGGATCAGGGAAATCTACTTATCTTCGCAGTCTCAATCGGATGAATGATACCATTGATATTGCCAAGGTCACAGGCCAAATCCTCTACCGAGGGATTGACGTTAATCGTCCAGAAATCAACGTCTATGAGATGCGCAAGCATATCGGAATGGTCTTTCAACGTCCAAATCCATTTGCCAAGTCTATTTACCACAACATCACTTTTGCTCATGAACGTGCAGGTGTTAAGGATAAGAAAGTACTTGATGAAATTGTAGAAACCTCTCTAAGACAGGCTGCCCTTTGGGATCAGGTCAAAGACGACCTCCACAAATCAGCCTTAATGCTTTCTGGAGGTCAGCAACAACGTCTCTGTATCGCTCGCGCTATCTCTGTTAAGCCAGATATCCTCTTGATGGATGAACCGGCGTCAGCCTTGGATCCGATTGCGACAGCCCAGCTGGAAGAAACCATGTTGGAATTGAAGAAGGACTTTACCATCATCATCGTTACCCACAGTATGCAACAGGCTGCGCGTGCAAGTGACTACACAGGATTTTTCTACTTGGGTGACTTGATTGAGTATGATAAGACATCCAATATTTTCCAAAATGCTAAGTTACAGTCAACAAATGATTATGTAACGGGACACTTTGGTTAGAAAGGAAACGGTATGTCAGAAGCGATTTTACAGGTCTCAGACCTGTCCGTTTATTACAATAAAAAGAAGGCCTTGAATAGTGTTTCCCTTTCTTTCCAACCTAAGGAAATAACGGCCTTGATTGGACCTTCTGGATCAGGAAAGTCCACCCTACTCAAAGCCATCAACCGCATGGGCGATTTAAATCCTGAAGTGACAACAACGGGATCAGTAGTCTATAATGGTCACAATATCTACAGCCCCCGTACCGATACGGTTGAATTGCGTAAGGAAATTGGTATGGTCTTTCAACAGCCCAATCCCTTCCCTATGTCTATCTACGAAAATGTTGTCTATGGGCTACGTATCAATGGGGTTAAGGACAAGCAAGTACTTGATGAGGCAGTAGAAACGGCCTTGCAACGTGCTTCTATTTGGGATGAAGTAAAGGATCGTTTGCATGATTCGGCCATTGGTCTCTCAGGTGGACAACAACAACGTGTTTGTGTTGCTCGTGTCTTAGCAACCAGTCCGAAAATTATCCTCTTAGATGAACCAACTTCAGCTTTGGATCCTATTTCTGCAGGTAAGATTGAGGAAACCTTGTATGGTCTGAAAGATAAATACACCATGCTCTTGGTGACGCGTTCGATGCAACAAGCCTCACGTATCTCTGATAAAACAGGATTTTTCCTAGATGGGGATTTGATCGAGTTTAACGATACGAAGAAGATGTTCCTAGACCCACAAAACAAGGAAACAGAAGATTATATTACAGGAAAATTTGGATAAGGAGTTGAATGATGTTACGATCTCAATTTGAAGAAGATTTGGAGAAATTGCACAACCAGTTCTATGCTATGGGACAAGAAGTGCTCTCGCAGATCAATCGTACAGTGCGTGCCTTTGTTACGCATGACCGTGATTTGGCAAAAGAAGTCATCGAAGACGATGCAGAAGTAAATGAATATGAAGTGAAGTTGGAAAAGAAATCATTTGAAATGATTGCCCTCCAACAACCTGTTTCGCAAGACCTTCGTACCGTCTTGACCGTTCTCAAGGCAGTTTCTGACGTGGAACGCATGGGAGATCATGCAGTGTCTATCGCTGAGGCGACCATTCGTATGAAGGGGGAGCAACGTATCCCTTCTGTTGAAGAAGAAATCAAAAAGATGGGACGCGACGTGAAAAACTTCGTCGAAGCGGCTCTAGATCTCTATCTCAACGGTTCTGTGGATCAAGCCTACGAAGTAGCAGCGATGGACGAAAAAATCAACCATTACTTTGATAGCATCCGTGATTTGGCTACAGAAGAAATTAGGAAAAATCCTGAAGCTATCGTTACAGGCCGTGATTACTTCCAGGTCATTTCTTTCTTGGAACGTATCGGAGACTACGCTAAAAATATCTGTGAATGGGTTGTTTACTTTGAAACAGGTAAGATTGTCGAACTATAAGAAACGGTTTAAATATACAGAAAAAAGGCTGATTAGAATAAATCAGTCTTCTTTTTTATAAAAAGAATTGATTCACAATCAAAATCTCTAAAAGGGTTGACAACTATTTTTAAAAGAGTTATAATTATTCAGGAAAAACAGAAAGGTCGTTTATTTATGAAATTCAAGAAATGGATATTAGTTGTATGTAGCATGCTTGCCAGCATGGTTTTAGTAGCTTGTCAATCCAGTACGGATAGTTCCCAGTCTGCTGTGGACGCTATCAAACAAAAAGGAAAGCTAGTTGTTGCGACCAGCCCAGACTATGCGCCGTTTGAATTCCAAGCCTTGGTAGATGGTAAAAACCAGGTAGTTGGAGCAGATATTGATATGGCTCAAGCGATTGCGGACGAGCTTGGGGTTAAACTTGAAATCTCAAGTATGAGTTTTGACAATGTCTTGACCAGCCTTCAAACTGGAAAGGCTGACTTGGCTATTGCAGGTATTAGTGCTACAGATGAAAGAAAGGAAGTCTTTGACTTTTCAATCCCTTACTATGAAAACAAGATGAGTTTCTTGGTTAGAAAAGCCGATTTAGACAAATACAAGGATCTTTCAAGCCTCGCAAGTGCCAATATTGCAGCTCAAAAGGGAACTGTTCCAGAAACCATGGTCAAGGAACAATTACCAAATGCCCAGTTGACATCCTTGACCAATATGGGTGAAGCAGTCAATGAGTTGCAGGCTGGAAAAGTGGATGCTGTTCATATGGATGAACCAGTTGCTCTTAGCTACGCAGGTAAAAACTCAGACCTTGTCGTTGCATCTGTTAACTTGACAATGAAAGATGGCGAAGCCAATGCCGTTGCTATCAAGAAGGATCAATCAGACTTGAAAGCGGTAGTAGATAAGGTTATCCAAAAACTGAAAGATGACGGAACCTATCAAACTTATCTTGAAAAAGCAGCGAAACTAACAGAAGTTGAACAATAAGAAAAAGCAGAGTTGGACTTTAATCCAATTCTGCTTTTATGTATTGTAATAGCTCTTCTAGATTTTCGAGAGTGACTTTGGCGAACTGATAAGGACAGGCGTCCAAATAAGCCTTCTCAAAAAAGTCTAGTTTGAGTGAGCTGTGTTTCAGACTGGCAATCTTAGGATAGTGTCTCAAATCAAGGAGAAGGCCATCGTGTAGAGGATAGTGGGGCAAGGGACAGGTGTTTTCTTCAAGTACTTCCTTAATCTGAGCCTGATAGTTCTCTTGAAGGGTCAAGCGAGCCAGTCGATTTTTTTCAAATAACTGGCTATCGATGTAAAGAGAAAGAGCCTTTTGCATGATGAGATTGCTGTCATAGTCCAGGATATTTTTGTAGGAAACAAAGGCCTCTTTTAGGGCATTTGGGAGAATGAGAGCGGTAATACGAAGGGCTGGAAAGAGACTGGTTGAGAAGGACTTGATATAAATGACGCGATCCTCAGTATCCAGATAGTGGAAGGTTTGTCCCTTTTTAGAGTCTAAGTCACCTAGATAATCATCCTCGACGATATATACACCATACTGGTTTGCTAGATCCAGAATGGCCCTTTTTTCCTGATCAGAATAGGAATGGCCAAGAGGATAGTGGAAGCGAGGAATGGTATAGAAGAACTTGATTTTTCCAGATTTGAACTGTTCTTCTAGTTCGTCAAGGTTGATGCCATCAATACGGCGTTCAATGGTCTGGTAGGCCAATCCCTGAGCGACCAAGAGGCGGTTCATTCGGTGATAGGTCGGTTGTTCGACCAAAATCTCCTCTCCCTGGCTCGGAAAGTTGATCTGAGAAAGGATAAAGAGAGCTTGCTGGGTACCAGATGTTAGAACCAGTTGGTCGGGTTTGCAGTAGAGGGCTTGGTCAAAGAGGAGTTGATGGACAGATTGTCTGAGTTCCTCAAGGCCTTCTTGGTTGTCATAGTAGTTGAAGAGGTAGTTTTCTCGACCTATCAGGGTTTCGTTGACACAGAGTCGGAAGTCGTCATAGGCACTGGCATGTTCGTCAGTGACTTCGATTTCCAAGTCTTGGTGCTGTCCTTGTTCTAGAACATAGTAGCCACTTTGGGGTTTTGCATAGAGGTATTGTTCATGGCGTAATTCCAGTAGGGCTCGTTGGATAGTGTCCTTGCTACAGCTGAAGTCTTGGCTCAATTGACGGATGGAGGGAAGCCGGCTACCTGTTGGAAATTTTCCTGATTCGATCCCTTTTTTGAGAAAGGAAACGACTACTTGGTATTTACTTTCTTTCTTCATTCCATACCTCCGTTGATTTTGTTACATTGTACCTTTTTTTTGCCTCCTTTGCAATGGGGAAAGCATTTCTCCCTTTCACAACTAGGAGCAAATGTGGTATACTTAGAAAGTATAATGATTCATTGAAAAGAAGATAAGAAAGAGAATGGATAGAAAAGTGCAGGAACCGGTTAAATTATTTCAATACAATACTCTAGGTGCCCTAATGGCAGGTCTCTATGGTGGAACCATGACAGTGGGAGAGTTGCTGGAACATGGTGACCTCGGCTTAGGGACATTGGATTCGATTGATGGGGAATTGATCGTCCTTGATGGCAAGGCTTATCAAGCCAAGGGATCTGGTCAAACGCCTGAAATCGTTGAAGTGGCAGCGGATGCTCTTATTCCCTATGCAGCAGTGGTTCCTCATCAGGCAGAAGTGATTTTTCGTCAGCGCTTTGAGATGACGGACAAGGAATTGGAAAAGCGAATTGAGTCCTACTATGATGGGGAAAATCTTTTTCGTTCCATCAAGATTCATGGCGAATTTTCACAAATGCATGTGCGGATGATTCCTAAATCCACACCTGATACCAAGTTTGCTGATGTCGCGACACACCAACCTGAATATAGCCGTGAAAATGTATCGGGAACCATTGTTGGATTTTGGACACCGGAGATTTTCCATGGGGTGAGTGTTGCAGGCTACCATTTGCATTTTATCTCAGATGATTTGACCTTTGGTGGGCATGTGATGGACTTTGTTATCAAAGAAGGAATGATTGAGGTTGGGGCAGTCGACCAGTTGGACCAACGTTTTCCAGTCCAAGATCGCCAGTATTTATTTGCCAAATTTAACGTTGACGAGATGAAGAAAGATATTGATAAGTCAGAATAGGAGAAAAAGATGACAGTACATATTATCCTTACCATGATCGCTTTGGTTCTCATTCTATTAAGTGGAACTTGGTATGCCAAAAAACGGTTTAAAATCTCTCTTGCAGTGATGGGCTTGGGGGCAATCGCATTTTTTGTTTCTTCTCAAGTGTTAGAGAAGATGGTTCACCTTCTGATACTTCATCCGCAAAAAGATGGAACCATTCCGCTTATGCAGGAGCAGCCTTTCTTATATGTGCTTTATGGAATCGCCATGGCGGCCCTCTTTGAGGAAACGGCTCGTCTTGTCTTTTTTAAATGGTTGGAGAAAAAGAGAAAGCTAGAAGATAGAGATGCTTTGGCTTATGGTTTGGGACATGGGGGCTTGGAGATGCTCTATCTCGGAATGGGAAGCTTGATCAGTCTTTTGATTCTCTTTTCACTCATTCAGTCTTCAAATACTGATGTAGCCAATCTTCTTCCAAAGTCTACACTCGAAACGGTTCAGTCTCTTTCTGTATGGCAGGTTTATTTACTAGGAGTTGAACGTGTGCTTGCCTTGGTTCTCCAAATCTGTCTTTCCATCTGGGTCTATCAAAGTGTCCGTCAAAAGAAATGGATCTACCTCCTTGCTGCCTATGGTTTGCATGCCTTGTTTGACTTGGCTCCAGCCTTATCTCAGGTTGGATGGATTGCAAATCCGCTTCTAGTTGAGTTTATTCTTCTCGTAGAACTTCTAGCCTTTATCTGGCTGACAAAATCTACATTTTGGAAAAAAACATAAAAAGAGGGGTGACCTCTTTTTATTGTTCTCTCTTAACTCTGTTATTTCTGTATTTTGCTATTTACAGCCAATTGTATTATCTGGAAGACAAGCCTATCTTTCTGTTTAACACCAATTTACCAAGGAACAGTCAGCTTTTCAAGAAATGAAAAACTTGTTTAATAAAATCTTCAATTAAGCCAAGGAGATGCCGTTATCAAGCAAGTCCACATCAACTTTATATATGCTCGAAAAAAATTTTTCAATTTCCTCTTGACATGGAACGCGTTCCAGAATGTACAATGGTATCAAAGGTTGGGAATGCGCATTTAAACCGACCTATCACACGCTAGCGGACAAAGAAGAAAAGAGGACAACATTATGACCATCAAACGTATTTTTTCGGATATGGACGGCACCCTTCTCAATTCTGAGGGCCGCGTTTCTAGCGAGAATAGCAAGGCTATCCGCGATGCTCAGATTCCGCTGACTCTGGTTTCTGCTCGAGCTCCAATGGAAATGAGAGAGGCTATCGAAGCACTTCAGCTGACTGGACCTCAAGTAGGTTTTAACGGTAGATTGATTTATCAGATTGTGGATGGAAAGGTCAAGCCCCTTCATATAGATATTCTCCCTAGAAAGACAGCACAAACTATCTTACAGGCAGTGCGCCAGCATTTTCCACAAATTAGCGTCAGCTATTATGATATGACGAACTGGTATTGTGATAGAATAGATGAAGGGATTCGTCTAGAGTTCAACATCACGCGCCAGGCACCAACACTTACGAACGAGGCTGATTTTCTAGCAGCCAAGGACAATACCTTCAAGATAATGATGATTGCCCTAGATAATGATGATTTATTGACACTGGAGAAATACTTGCAAGCCTTAGACTTGGGCGAGATCAGTATTCTCCGATCTGGTCAATATCATCTAGAAATTACCAGCAAAACTGCTAAAAAATCAAAAGGTATTGCTTATATTCTCAAAAAAGAAGGTTTAGATAAGAGCCAGACCGCTGCATTTGGTGATGGACACAACGATATCCCAATGTTTGAGATGGTGGGCTATCCAATTGTAATGGGCAACGCCTTTCCTGACATCAAAGAGCTGGCTTATAAGGTAACACGCAGCAATGATGAACATGGTGTCGGCTACGGCATTCGTAAATATCTCAAAAAAATCCATTAATCACGTGTTTGGAGGATGTCAATCCTCCTATAGAAAGCAAACAATGACAAATATTCGAAAAATTGCCAAACTGACTGACTACTCAGTTTCTAGCGTGTCACGCGTCATCAACAACCATCCTCATGTATCCGAGGAGGCTCGTCAGAAAATCCTGCAAGTCATGGAGGAACTGGACTACCGTCCCAACATTCTAGCTCAGGAGTTAAGTTCAGGTTCGACTCGTCGTGTCGGTGTAGTTATTCCCAACACGACCCTGCACCCTTATTTCAGTCAGTTACTGAACGGGCTTTTGGATGCAGCTATGGATCATAACTATACCTTGCTCATTCTACCTTCTCGTTATGATATAGACTTGGAAAAATATTATCTGGAGCAGCTGCGAGGAAGGGCCTTTGACAGTCTTATTTTCACCTCTCGCAGTGTAGATTTAGAAACCATTGCTTCCTACGCTAAGTATGGCAATATTGTCTGCTGTGAAGAAGTGCAGGACCCCAATCTGAGTAGCGTTTATGTGAGCCGCACCCATGCTTGCAAGACAGCCTTTAACTGGATTAAAGACCAGGGAAAAAGTAGAATTGCTCTGCTATTTACCCGAAAAGACCTAAAAAGTTCCACCTACCGTCTCACTATGGAAGCCTACAAAGAAGTTTTTGGTGAAAAAACAGAACCTTTGATTTTGGATGGCATTTCCACGGGAGAGGATGCTTATGAGCAAGGGGATAGCCTACTAGAGCAAGATTTAGACTGTATTTTCAGCAACGGAGATGATGTAGCAACTGGTGTGGTTCGCTATTATCAGGAGAAAAATCTTGAATTACCTTTGCTGATTGGCCAAGAAAAGCAACTGACAGGAGAGGTACTGGGGATTCCTACCATTGATAACAAATCCTACCAACTCGGTCAGGAAAGCTTCAAGCAAGCTCTCTCTGACGAAAAACGGACCATTATCCTACAATCGGAGTTTATCATACGATGATAAAATAGGCTCAAGCGACAATCGTCACTTGAGACCTATTTTTCTTCTATACAGCATCCGTAAACAAACCATAATGCAGATGCTTAGGCAGGCAATCAAGACCAGACGATACGGATCCAGCCCTGAGCTGGAACTAGCTAGGTGCACCAAGTTACCAGAGAGATAAAAGATAAGTACGCTAACAAGATAGGCAATCCCCTGATAAATATTCCAAATTGTAAAGGGGCTAGGACTTGCTGCCTGGTGTTTAACTAGAGAAATGTAGAGTCCCCATAGAGCTCCCACAGCCCCATTTAATAACCCCCAACCTATGCTCCAAAAGATTGTATAGGATACAGCATCGTGGGGAAGAAAGAAGATCAAAAGAATCTCACATCCCGTTACTACCAGTAAGATTGTGAAAAACAGAGAACGTCTTTTCTCAAAACAAGGACCTGCAAGAGCAAAGGCTAGGACGTTCCCCAGCAAACTCATACTCGAATATAGAGACACGAGGTTGGCGGAAAGGTGCAATACCTGTACCATATAGAGGACATTCATCGTTAAGGTTACATATAAAATCAAACTATCCAAAAGTAGGATACGGACATGGTGCCAGAGCTGTTTTTTCAAAACCTGCCAGTCCATCTGTCTTGTTACTTGATGATTTTGAAACAAGCTATAGTCGGTTTGTAACTGTTTCAAAAGGATAAACTGCATGAACAGACTAGCAAGAGCAATCACCAGTAACCAACGATAATGAAGTGCAGTCAGTTCTTTTCCGATGAAAAAGGAAATAAGAAGGGTATAAAAGCTCGTGACCAGCTGAAACAAACCTAAGTAACTGAGAAATTTTGCGCGGACTTTCTCTTCTGTTAATAATAATATTAAGGGATTCCAAGCCAGACCAAAGCCCAACTCCACGGCTATCTGATATAGAACCAGAAAAACAGTGTAGATAGAAAAAGTCACCCTTTCATAGGGAATTACGATTAATATCCCTAGTAAACAGAACTTAGCCAGTACACTCCACCGCATCAAGTCAAGGAGATTTTTTCTCCGCATCAGATAAGACAAGGGAATGCGGACAAGGGCAATAATTGGTAGCATGGTGATCAACCAGCTATTTTGCAAATCACTAAAACCTAAAATCTGACTCATAAAAAGAATCATAAAGTCACCTGTGATGGTGATAGAGATAATTTGATTACTGAGGCTGAGCCCTACTATACTAGATTGATACGATTTTTTCATTTGTTCTCCTTTCTTGCCTCATTATAAACCAGAGTTTGTCCCTTTTCTAGGAGTTTATGATGAAGAAATATGCACTTATGTTGCAAGGAGAAAGCATTTATGAAACTATGGCACTATTTTAAAGAAACATCTAAGGAATTTTACCTTGAAGAATGTGGGATTGATGATTATTCTAGCTTTCCGTTTTATGACTATACTGTTTTTCAGGATTTTGTCATCCACTGGATTTGTGAAGGGAAAGGCTACCTGCAAGTTGATGGGCAGACCTATTCTTTGGAGAAAAATGATGGTTTTATCCTAAGAAAAGGCCAAAAAGTACGCTATTGGGCAAATCCAGAAGATCCTTGGACCACCTACTGGCTGGGATTTTCTGGAGACAAATTAAGCGACTATCTCCAAAACACACAAGTTTTTTATGAGTCTGTTTGCCATTTTGATAGTCTTTTTCAAAGCAGAGAAATCATTCAAGACATCTGTCACAAAACTGCAGAAAATAGGCAAAAAGAAAGCTGGTACCAGATGCAAATTTATACCTTCCTTTACTACTTGCAGAAAGAATTTCCAGCAGAAATACCGCTGAATGTCGCTCAACTCCCTGTTGAAAAAGCTGCGCAGATTTTACTACAACAGTACCAACAAGATATCTCTATTCAAGACTTGGCATCCCAGGTCGGACTCAGTCGTAGTACTTTGTTTCGTCAGTTTAAGAAACTTTACCATAAATCTCCTCAGCAATTTCTCCTTGAAACACGCCTGCTAAAGGCAAGAACACTCTTAACTGACACCAATCTATCTATAAAAGAAATTACCTTGGAAGTCGGCTATCAGGACCAACTAGTCTTTTCAAAAGCCTTTAAGAACTTTTTCTCTGTGAGTCCTAAATTTTACCGCCAAAGCTGGAAAAAGTCCCCACTCGATTAGCATCCATTTCGGCATTTGCTTTAGAAGGGGCTTATTGATTGCTTCAAGTGTAGATAGATTCAATATAAAAAATTTTGAAAACAGCATCCTGAAAGTTAGATATCATTCATCTAACTCTTGGGCTGTTTTTCTATAGTCCCCCATTCACGTCAACATCTGTATCCATCATTTGAAAAACAAGAGTTGAATTATCAATAGTCATTTTGAGGTCGTCAAATGTCTCTAAAAATGGTATAATGGAATGAATTTTGAAAAAGGAAGAGTGACATGTCAGTAAAAGAAAAAATGCTTGAAATCCTAGAAGGGATCGATATTCGTTTTAAGGAACCCTTGAAGACCTATACCTATACAAAGGTAGGAGGTCGAGCAGATTACCTAGTTTTGCCACGCAATCGCTATGAGATGGCCCGTGTCGTCCAATTTGCCAATCAAGAGAATATTCCCTGGATGGTGCTAGGAAATGCTAGTAATATCATCGTTCGTGAAGGTGGAATCCGTGGTTTTGTCATCTTGTGCGATAAGCTTAATAACGTTTCGGTTGATGGCTATACCATCGAAGCAGAAGCTGGAGCCAACTTGATTGAAACGACACGTATTGCCCTCCGTCATAGTTTGACTGGTTTTGAGTTTGCTTGTGGGATTCCTGGAAGCATCGGAGGAGCTGTCTTTATGAATGCGGGTGCCTATGGAGGAGAGATTGCTCATATCTTGCAGTCTTGTCAAATTTTGACCAAGGAAGGGGAAATCGAGACCTTATCTGCCAAGGATTTGGCTTTTGGTTACCGCCATTCAGCTATTCAGGATTCTGGGGCTGTTGTTTTGTCAGCTAAATTTGCCCTAGCTCCAGGGAATCATCAGGTTATCAAGCAAGAAATGGACCGCTTGACGCACCTACGTGAACTCAAACAACCATTAGAATACCCGTCTTGTGGTTCAGTCTTTAAGCGTCCAGTTGGGCATTTTGCAGGCCAGTTGATCTCAGAGGCTGGTCTCAAGGGCTATCGTATCGGTGGTGTGGAAGTATCTGAAAAACACGCAGGTTTCATGATCAATGTTGCTGACGGAACGGCCAAAGACTATGAAGACTTAATCCAGTCCGTTATCGAAAAAGTCAAAGAACACTCAGGTGTCACTCTTGAAAGAGAAGTCCGAATCTTGGGTGAGAAGGAATAAGGTTGGGGTAGAAAAGTTGCTACTATAACCATTGTAAAGGGGGTGAAAGCCTATCGTTAGTGAAGATGTATGTAGGCAGTTCAATCTCCTACACGAGGTAGTAGCGGCCTGACAGAGCCCTGATCTGTTAATTTATGAAAAAGAAGGAATTTATGACAATTGAAAAAACCAATTATTGAATTCAAAAACGTCTCTAAAGTTTTTGAAGACAGCAACACCAAGGTTCTCAAAGACATCAACTTTGAGTTGGAAGAAGGGAAGTTCTACACTCTTTTAGGAGCATCTGGTTCAGGAAAATCAACCATTCTAAACATCATTGCAGGTTTACTGGATGCGACGACAGGGGATATTTTACTGGATGGGGTGCGGATCAATGACATCCCAACCAACAAGCGAGACGTCCATACAGTCTTCCAATCCTATGCCTTGTTTCCACATATGAATGTGTTTGAAAATGTTGCCTTTCCACTCCGCTTGCGTAAAATTGACAAGAAAGAAATCGAGCAACGCGTAGCGGAAGTTCTCAAGATGGTCCAGCTGGAAGGTTACGAGAAGCGTTCCATCCGCAAACTCTCTGGAGGACAACGTCAGCGTGTGGCTATTGCCCGTGCCATCATCAACCAACCTCGTGTGGTCTTGTTGGATGAGCCTTTGTCAGCGCTGGACTTGAAATTGCGAACAGACATGCAGTACGAACTGCGTGAACTGCAACAACGATTGGGAATTACCTTCGTCTTTGTCACTCACGATCAGGAAGAAGCTCTTGCCATGAGTGACTGGATTTTCGTTATGAACGATGGCGAGATTGTTCAGTCAGGAACACCAGTAGACATCTATGATGAGCCGATTAACCACTTTGTTGCTACCTTTATTGGGGAGTCAAACATCTTGCCAGGAACCATGATTGAGGACTACTTGGTCGAGTTCAATGGCAAACGCTTTGAAGCGGTTGATGGGGGGATGAAGTCAAATGAGCCAGTTGAGGTTGTCATTCGTCCGGAGGACTTGCGCATTACCCTTCCTGAAGAAGGCAAGCTCCAAGTTAAGGTTGATACCCAGCTTTTCCGTGGGGTTCACTATGAGATTATCGCCTATGACGAACTCGGAAATGAATGGATGATCCACTCGACTCGTAAGGCCATCGTTGGTGAGGAAATCGGTCTGGACTTTGAGCCAGAAGACATCCACATCATGCGTCTCAACGAAACCGAAGAAGAGTTTGATGCTCGTATCGAAGAATACGTAGAAATCGAAGAGCAAGAAGCAGGTCTGATTAACGCGATCGAGGAGGAAAGAGATGAAGAAAACAACCTCTAAACTCTTTGTAGTGCCCTACATGCTTTGGATTTCCCTCTTTGTTCTCGCACCCTTGGTCTTGATTTTCGGTCAATCCTTTTTCAACATCGAAGGGCAGTTTAGTTTAGAAAACTACAAATCCTACTTTTCGTCACAAAACTTGACCTATCTCAAAATGAGCTTCAACTCTGTGCTTTATGCAGGGATTGTGACAATGGTAACGCTACTCATCAGTTATCCGACAGCCCTCTTTTTGACTCGTCTCAAGCACCGTCAACTCTGGCTCATGCTGATTATCCTACCGACATGGATTAATTTGCTCCTTAAGGCTTATGCCTTTATCGGTATTTTTGGTCAGAATGGCTCCATTAACCAATTCTTGGAATTCATCGGAATCGGTTCGCAGCAGTTGCTCTTTACGGATTTCTCCTTTATCTTTGTTGCAAGCTACATCGAGCTTCCCTTTATGATTTTGCCGATTTTCAATGTCTTGGATGATATGGATAACAATCTCATCAATGCCAGCTACGATCTCGGTGCGACCAAGTGGGAAACTTTCCGCCACGTTATCTTCCCTCTATCAATGAATGGAGTGAGAAGTGGGGTTCAGTCGGTCTTTATCCCCAGCTTGAGTCTCTTCATGCTGACACGTTTGATTGGTGGGAACCGCGTTATCACACTGGGAACGGCTATTGAGCAGAACTTCCTGACAAATGACAACTACGGTATGGGTTCAACCATTGGTGTGATCCTCATCCTGACCATGTTCATCACCATGTGGGTGACCAAGGAAAGGAGAGAACGATGAAAAAATTTGCCAATCTCTACCTAGCCTTTGTCTTTATCATCCTTTATTTGCCAATTTTTTACTTGATTGGCTATGCATTTAATGCTGGCGATGATATGAACAGCTTTACAGGCTTTAGCTTGAGCCATTTTAAAACTATGTTTGGTGATGGCCGTCTCATGTTGATCCTCACCCAAACCTTTTTCTTGGCCTTTTTATCAGCCTTGATTGCGACCATTATCGGGACTTTCGGAGCTATCTATATCTACCAGTCTCGTAAGAAATACCAAGAAGCCTTTTTATCACTCAATAATATCCTCATGGTTGCGCCTGACGTTATGATTGGTGCCAGCTTCTTGATTCTATTTACCCAGCTTAAGTTTTCACTTGGCTTTTTGACGGTTCTATCTAGTCATGTGGCCTTTTCCATCCCTATCGTGGTCTTGATGGTCTTGCCTCGTCTCAAGGAGATGAATGATGACATGATTCATGCGGCCTATGACTTGGGTGCCAGTCAGTTTCAGATGTTTAAGGAAATCATGCTTCCTTACCTGACTCCGTCTATCATTGCAGGTTATTTCATGGCTTTCACCTATTCGCTGGATGATTTTGCCGTGACCTTCTTTGTGACGGGAAATGGCTTTTCGACTCTATCAGTCGAGATTTACTCTCGTGCTCGTAAGGGAATTTCGCTAGAAATCAATGCCCTTTCTGCCCTTGTCTTTCTCTTTAGTATTATCCTAGTTGTTGGCTATTACTTTATCTCACGTGAGAAGGAGGAGCAAGCATGAAAAAACTCTATTCATTTTTAGCAGGAATTGCAGCAATTATCCTTGTCTTATGGGGGATTGCGACTCATCTAGATAGTAAAATCAATAGCCGAGATAGTCAGAAATTGGTTATCTACAACTGGGGGGACTATATCGATCCCGAACTCTTGGAGCAATTCACAGAAGAAACAGGAATCCAAGTCCAGTACGAGACCTTTGACTCCAATGAAGCCATGTATACCAAAATCAAGCAGGGTGGAACAACCTATGATATTGCTATCCCCAGTGAGTACATGATTAATAAGATGAAGGACGAAGACCTCTTGGTTCCGCTTGATTATTCAAAAATTGAAGGAATCGAAAATATCGGACCTGAGTTCCTCAACCAGTCTTTTGACCCGGGCAACAAATTCTCCATCCCGTACTTCTGGGGAACCTTGGGAATTGTTTACAATGAAACCATGGTAGATGAGGCGCCCGAGCATTGGGATGACCTCTGGAAACCAGAATACAAGGATTCCATTATGCTCTTTGATGGAGCGCGTGAGGTGCTGGGACTCGGGCTTAACTCACTTGGTTACAGTCTCAACTCCAAGGATCCTCAGCAGCTGGAAGAGACAGTGGATAAGCTCTACAAACTGACTCCAAATATCAAGGCCATTGTGGCGGACGAGATGAAGGGTTACATGATTCAGAACAACGCTGCTATCGGTGTGACTTTCTCTGGGGAAGCTAGGCAGATGTTGGAGAAAAATCCTAACCTCAAGTATGTCGTTCCGACTGAGGCCAGCAATCTCTGGTTTGATAACATGGTCATTCCAAAAACCGTGAAAAACCAAGATGCCGCCTATGCCTTTATCAACTTTATGTTGAAACCCGAAAATGCTCTCAAAAATGCAGAGTATGTCGGCTACTCAACACCAAACCTACCAGCAAAAGAAATGCTCCCAGAGGAGACCAAGGAAGACAAATCCTTCTATCCAGACGCTGATACCATGAAACACCTAGAAGTTTATGAGAAGTTTGACCATAAATGGACAGGCAAATACAGCGACCTCTTCCTACAGTTTAAAATGTACCGGAAGTAGGAGCTATGCTTTCTGGTCAGCTTTCCTAGTTGACTCAAACTCGAAAAAACGATATAATAAGAAAGTTGAGAATTGATTTTCTGTCATCTTAGTCCAGAGAAATGGCGGTGCTGCGAGCCATCTAAGCTAGGAAGTCATGCTACTCAATCAGACAATTGCATAAGAATAAGAGAATGACAAGTTCATTGAATGAAGGTGGTACCGCGGTTTTTCGCCCTTCGTGATGTGAGCTTGTCTTTTGATTTTTGGAGGTGTTTATGAAGACATTTCTCGTGAAACAAAAGTTTCGTCTTGGAGGCGAACGCTTCGATATCAAGGATGATAGAGGAGTAGTGAACTATCAAGTGGAGGGCTCTTTCTTCCAAATTCCTAAGACCTTTACCATCTATGACGCCTATGGTGAGCAGGTCAGTGAAATCAGTAAAGAATTTTTCACCTTGCTTCCTCGCTTTACTATTCAGCTACGAAACGGTTCCAATTTCGTCATTCGTAAGAAGTTGACCTTCTGGCGAGATAAGTATGAGTTTGATGATTTAGGGCTTCGTATCGAGGGCAATATTTGGGATTTAAATTTCAAATTGCTGGATGACCGTGATCAGCTTGTCGCCGAGATTCGGAAAGAGATTTTCCATTTGACCTCAACTTACACCGTAACCGTCTATGAAGACTCTTATGCAGATCTGGTCATTTCCCTTTGTGTCGCGATTGACTATGTGGAGATGCTGGAAAGCCAATCAAATTAAACAAGTAATAAGGAGATATTATGAAACAACTATCTAGTGCTCAAGTTCGCCAAATGTGGCTTGATTTCTGGGCAAGCAAAGGACACTCTGTAGAACCATCAGTCAGCTTGGTTCCTGTAAATGACCCAACTCTTTTGTGGATTAACTCTGGGGTAGCAACCCTTAAGAAATACTTTGACGGAACCATTATCCCTGAAAATCCACGTATTACCAATGCCCAAAAAGCGATTCGTACTAACGATATTGAAAACGTAGGGAAGACTGCGCGTCACCATACTATGTTTGAAATGTTAGGGAACTTCTCTATCGGGGATTACTTCCGTGACGAAGCCATCACATGGGCTTATGAGCTTTTGACAAGCCCAGAATGGTTTGATTTTCCAGCTGAAAAACTCTACATGACCTACTATCCAGATGATAAAGATTCTTACAACCGCTGGATTGAAGTAGGAGTGGACCCAAGCCACTTGATCCCAATCGAAGACAACTTCTGGGAAATCGGTGCGGGACCTTCTGGACCTGATACAGAAATCTTCTTTGACCGTGGAGAAGCCTTTGACCCAGAAAATATTGGTCTTCGCCTGCTTGCAGAGGATATCGAAAACGACCGTTACATCGAAATCTGGAACATCGTTTTGTCACAATTCAACGCTGATCCAGCTGTTCCTCGTAGTGAGTACAAGGAATTGCCACACAAGAATATTGATACGGGTGCTGGTTTGGAGCGTTTGGTGGCAGTTATCCAAGGGGCTAAGACAAACTTTGAAACAGACCTCTTCATGCCAATCATCCGTGAAGTTGAGAAATTGTCTGGTAAGGTTTATGACCAAGATGGCGACAACATGAGCTTCAAGGTCATTGCTGACCATATCCGTTCTCTTTCATTTGCCATCGGTGATGGTGCCCTTCCTGGAAATGAAGGTCGTGGTTATGTCCTTCGCCGTCTCCTCCGTCGCGCGTCTATGCACGGTCAAAAATTGGGTATCAACGAGCCTTTCCTTTACAAACTCGTTCCAACTGTTGGAAAAATCATGGAAAGCTACTACCCAGAAGTGCTTGAAAAATGTGACTTTATCGAGAAAATCGTGAAGAGCGAGGAAGAGTCATTTGCCCGTACTCTTCACTCAGGTCAACATTTTGCCCAAGGTATCGTAGCAGACCTGAAAGCCAAAGGTCAAAACGTTATCGCGGGGCAAGATGTCTTCAAACTCTACGATACATATGGATTCCCAGTTGAATTGACAGAAGAAATCGCTGAAGAAGCTGGGATGACTGTAGACCGTGAAGGTTTTGAAGCGGCCATGAAAGAGCAGCAAGAACGTGCGCGTGCGTCAGCTGTCAAAGGTGGCTCAATGGGAATGCAAAATGAAACCCTTCAAAACATTACAGTGGAAAGTGTCTTCAACTACAATGCCAGCCAATTGCCTTCTAAGTTGGTGGCTATCGTGGCTGACAATGCAGAAGTAGAAGCTGTTTCTGAAGGAACTGCCTCTCTTATCTTTGCAGAGACTCCATTCTACGCTGAAATGGGTGGACAGGTAGCTGACCACGGTCAAATCTTGGATGCTAAAGGAAATGTCGTAGCGAATGTGACGGATGTGCAAAAAGCACCAAACGGACAAGCTCTTCATACTGTTGAAGTTCTTGCACCACTTGCTTTGAACCAAGAATACACCTTGGCAATTGATACCAACCGTCGTCATCGTGTCATGAAGAACCACACAGCCACTCACTTGCTCCATGCGGCTCTTCACAATATCCTTGGCCACCATGCGACACAAGCAGGATCTCTGAACGAAGTAGAATTTCTTCGCTTTGACTTTACTCACTTCCAAGCTGTGACTCCTGAAGAGTTGCGCGCCATTGAACAGCAAGTCAATGAGAAGATTTGGGAAGCCATCGCAGTGGAAACTGTTGAGACAGATATTGACACGGCTAAAGAAATGGGAGCTATGGCCCTCTTTGGTGAGAAATATGGTAAAGAAGTCCGCGTTGTGACCATCGGTGACTACTCTATTGAGCTTTGTGGTGGTACCCACGTTGGCAACACTTCTGAGATTGGCCTCTTCAAGATTGTCAAAGAAGAAGGAATCGGATCAGGAACTCGCCGTATCTTGGCAGTAACTGGTAAGGAAGCCTTTGAAGCTTATCGCGAACAAGAAGATGCTTTGAAAGCAGTCGCAGCAACCTTGAAAGCACCTCAACTCAAGGAAGTTCCTCACAAGGTTGAAGGTCTTCAAGAGCAACTCCGTCAATTGCAAAAAGAAAATGCAGAGTTGAAAGAAAAAGCTGCAGCAGCAGCGGCAGGCGATGTTTTCAAGAATGTTCAAGAAGCGAACGGACACCGTTACATTGCTAGTCAAGTTTCTGTTTCAGATGCAGGTGCCCTTCGTACCTTTGCGGATAACTGGAAGCAAAAAGATTATTCTGATGTGCTTGTTCTTGTAGCAGCAATCGATGATAAGGTGAATGTCCTTGTAGCCAGCAAGATAAAAGAAGTACACGCAGGTAACTTGGTTAAAGAATTGGCTCCAATCGTCGATGGACGTGGTGGTGGAAAACCAGACATGGCCATGGCAGGAGGAAGCAACCAAGCTAAAATCCAAGAACTCTTGGAGGCAGTAGCAGGTAAATTGTAAGACAATAAAGATCTATCCATTTGGGTAGGTCTTTTTGTGCATACAAAAAAGCCAAATCCGGTTGGATCTGGCTTGTACCTGATAGGTTTATTTAACCGCCCAGACACTGACTGAACCTGCTTCTACTGGAAATTCTCCATAACCTTCAGCATTGATTGTAACTTGTGCTGGGTGATTTTCAAGGAGGTCAACAAAGGTTTGATCAGCCCATTCTGGACCAACAAACATAGACTTGCTATTTTCTTGGTCATTTGAAATCAAGACTGCGATTGGGGATTGATGTTCAGCGCCTGAACGGACCCATCCAATACAGTTGGCATCGTCAAAGTAGTCTGTTTGCTCTCCATAGGCCAAGTCTTTTCGGATGACTAGGAGACGGTCAAGAACTTCTCTGAAATCTTGTTGACCAAATTGCCCTGAAATACCGTAATAATCTCCGTAAAAGACACATGGAAGTCCATCTTGGCGTAATAGAATAAGGGCATAGGCTGCTGGCTTGAACCATTCTTCAACAGTAGACTCAAGAGCCTGTCCTCGTTGAGTATCATGGTTGTCAACGAAAGTGACAGCCTTGTCAGGCTTGAGTTCAACCAAGCTATCTGTGAAAATGTCACGAAGGTCGTAGCTTGCTCCAGCATGGCTAGCTTCAAAGAGGTTTTGGTGGAGGCGAACATCTACAAGGTCAAAACGTTCTTCTGTTTTTTCAAGATAGTCCAGATTGGCTTCCTTATCTGGATTCCAAAATTCCCCAAAAACGTAGAAATCTTGACCGTATTTTTCCTTCATATCACGGATGAAATTGCGCATGAAGAAAGAGTCGATGTGCTTAACGGCATCCAAGCGGAAACCAGCTACACCAGTCGTTTCCATGAACCAGTCAGCCCAGTCATAGATATTTTGGATGACTTCAGGATGTTTAAAATCTAGGTCGGCATACATGAGGTAGTCGTAGTTACCGTTTTCGTTATCGACCAATTCCTCATTTGCCCAACCTTTATTGTCTCCTTGGATCAGGTAAATACCAGACTTACGGCGTTTGGCATCGTAGTCTGTACCTGTGAAGTGGTACCAGTGCCAGTGGAAGTCATTGTAGGTATCTTGGCGACCATCGAAAGTAAAGTGAGTCCAGCCATTGATAGTAAAGGGCTCGCTTAATTGAACGGTACGGTCCTCAGGGTCCACTTCAATAACCTGAAAGGCTTCCATATGATCGGCAGCAGCCTTGTGATTGAGCACCACATCGGCCATAGGTTGAATTCCCTGCGCCTTTAGGGCTTGAATGGCTTGAAGATAGTCTTCTTTAAACCCATACTTGGTACGGACAGTCCCTTTTTGCTGAAATTCACCTAGGTCAAAAAGATCGTAAACACCATAGCCGACATCTTTTTCGTTGGTTGCCTTGAAGGCAGGTGGCATCCAGACGTGGCTGATACCAAGGTTTGCTAGGTGCTCTGCGTCATTTGTCAGTCGAGCCCAGTGTTGGCCGTCGTGAGGCAAATACCATTCAAAGTATTGCATAAGTGTTTGATTTTGCATGATTTTTCCTTTTACTTGTCAATGTTGTGTTTTATTCTACCATAAAGTTTAGAACTAGGCAAACGTTTGCGCAATTTTCTATACTCATTTCTGTTTTTGTCTATTTTTAGCGAATAGAATCTCTCTTTCCATCACAAGGGAGAGGATGTTTTGGTGAAAAAGTAAATGGGATAAACTTATTTTAACAAAAATGACACTCAGTAAACTAAAGTACAACTGGTTAAACGGTTTCTTTTTTGAGAATTGTCACAAAATTTGCTATAATAGTAGCTATGAATAGAATTAGGGTCAGCAGACGTGTTGAAAAAAAGCTAGCTAAGGGTCTAGTTCTTTTGGAAGCAAGTGATTTAACAGATATTGATCTGACGGATCAGGCAGTAGAAGTTCTTAGTCAAGACGGGAAGTTTTTAGGGAGTGCCTATCTTTCTCAGCAGAACAAGGGCATTGGCTGGTTGGTCAGCAAGGAAAAGGTTGGTTTCAACCAATCCTTCTTTGAAACTCTGTTTCGTAAGGCTAAGGAAGCTAGAAAGCCTTATTATCAAGATGACTTGACTACTGCCTTTCGCCTTTTTAACCAAGAGGGGGATGGTTTTGGTGGTCTGACTATTGATCTCTATGGAGATTATGCTGTCTTTTCTTGGTACAACTCCTTTGTTTACCAGATTCGTGAGCTGATCGTAAAGGCTTTTAAGGAAGTTTTCCCTGAGGTCTTGGGGACTTATGAGAAGATTCGTTTTAAAGGTCTAGACTACGAGTCTGCCTATGTTTATGGTGAGGAAGCGCCAGATGATTTTACTGTTCTTGAGAATGGCGTGCTCTATCAAGTCTTTATGAATGATGGTTTGATGACAGGGATTTTCCTAGACCAGCATGAGGTTCGTGGGAGTTTGGTTGACGGTCTAGCCATGGGCAAATCCTTGCTCAATATGTTTTCCTATACGGCGGCCTTTTCAGTTGCTGCAGCTATGGGAGGCGCTAGTGAGACGACTTCTGTCGACTTGGCCAAACGGTCTAGAGAGCTGTCAGAAGCCCATTTTCATGCAAATGGACTTAGCACGGACAATCATCGTTTTATCGTTATGGATGTCTTTGAGTACTTCAAGTATGCCAAGCGAAAAGGCTTGACTTATGATGTGCTTGTTCTTGATCCACCAAGCTTTGCCCGCAATAAAAAACAAACATTCTCTGTAGCTAAGGACTATCACAAGTTGATTTCCCAGAGTCTAGAGATTTTAAATCCGGGAGGCATTATCATTGCCAGTACCAATGCTGCCAATGTTTCCCGCCAGAAATTTACAGAACAAATTGATAAAGGTTTTGCAGGAAGAAGGTATCAGGTCTTGAACCAATACGGACTTCCAGCAGACTTTGCCTATAATAAAAAAGATGAAAGCAGTAATTACCTCAAGGTGATTAGTATGAAGGTTAGTAGATGAAATTAATCGTTTCAGTAATGCCAAGAAGTTTAGAAGAAGCGCAAGAACTGGATGCCACTAGGTATGAAGATGCCGATATCATTGAGTGGCGTGCGGACTTTCTTACAAAGGACGCTATTTTACAGGTAGCACCCGCTATCTTTGAGAAATTTGCAGGACGCGAACTTGTCTTTACCCTTCGGACCCGCGCTGAGGGAGGAGAAATCGAACTTTCCTCAGAAGAGTATGTTCAAATCATTAAGGAAGTTACTCAGCTTTATCAGCCGGATTATGTAGATTTTGAGTATTTCAGCTACAAGGACGTTTTTGAGGAAATGTTGGATTTTCCAAATCTTGTTTTGAGTTACCATAATTTCCAGGAGACACCTGAAAACATGATGGAAATTTTGTCTGAGTTGACCAGTCTCTCTCCGAAAGTGGTCAAGGTATCAGTTATGGCTCATACGGAGCAGGATGTTTTAGACCTGATGAATTACACTCGAGGATTTAAAACACTCAATCCTGAGCAAGAGTACGTGACCATTTCCATGGGGAAAATGGGCAAGGTATCACGCATTACTTCAGATGTGACGGGTTCGAGTTGGTCATTTGCTAGTCTGGATGAAGCGAGTGCCCCAGGTCAGATTTCGCTATCAAACATGAAGAAAATCAGGGAGATTTTGGATGAAGCTTGATGGCTATACGCGTTTAGCTGCAGTTGTTGCCAATCCCATTAAACACTCTATTTCACCCTTTATTCACAATAGGGCATTTGAGGCGACAGCTATTAATGGTGCCTATGTAGCTTGGGAGATTGAAGCGGGTGATTTGGCAGAAACAGTCGCTAATATTCGCCGTTACCAGATGTTTGGCATCAACCTGTCTATGCCTTACAAGGAGCAGGTTATTCCTTATCTGGATGAGTTGAGTGATGAGGCTCGTTTGATTGGGGCGGTTAATACGGTTGTTAATCAAGACGGAACGTTAATTGGATATAATACAGATGGCAAGGGATTCTTTAAGAGCTTGCCTTCTTTTACAATCTCGGATAAGAGAATGACCATTCTGGGCGCAGGTGGTGCAGCCAAATCCATTTTGGCGCAAGCTATTTTGGATGGCGTCAGTCAGATTTCAGTTTTTGTTCGTTCAGTTTCCATGGAAAAAAAAAGACCTTACCTAGACAAGTTGCAGGAGCAAACAGGTTTTAAAGTGGACTTGTATGCTTTAGAAGATCTTTCTGAACTGCAATCAAGGATTGCCGAGTCGGACCTGCTCGTCAATGCGACCAGTGTAGGGATGGATGGCAAATCATCCCCAGTTCCAGAAAGCATCAATTTGCCAGAGGCTCTCTTGGTGGCAGATATTATTTACCAACCCTTTGAGACTCCATTTTTGAAATGGGTTAGAAGTCAGGGCAATCCAGCAATCAATGGCCTTGGAATGTTGCTCTATCAAGCTGCTGAAGCTTTTCAACTGTGGACAGGTAAAGAAATGCCGACAGACGAGATTTGGCAGTCCTTAACAGAAAAATATCAATAATGAAAAGGAGACCCTACTATGAAAATCAGAATCGATATTCCGCATCATCCTTATGATATTCAGATTGAAAAAGGTTGTCTGGCTCAGGCTGGTCAATGGTTGCGAGAACTCTGGCAACCTCAAAAAGTGGTCATTGTAACCGACAACCATGTAGCTTCTCTCTATGTAGAGAATGTTAAACTCAGCTTAGAAGATGCTGGTTTTCAGGTAGCTGTTTTTGACTTTTTAGAAGGCGAAGAAAGAAAGAATTTAACAACCGTTCAGAAGATCTATGAATTTCTAGTCAAGCAAGGTCTGACTCGTAGCGATGGGATCGTGGCTCTTGGCGGTGGTGTTGTTGGGGATCTGGCTGGTTTTGTAGCCTCTACCTATATGCGGGGCATTCACTTTGTTCAGATTCCGACTAGTTTGACTGCCCAGGTTGATTCTTCTATCGGTGGAAAGACGGGTGTCAATACTCCATTTGCTAAAAATATGGTGGGAACTTTTGCCCAACCAGATGGGGTTCTGATTGACCCGCTGGTCCTTGAAACACTCGGAAAAAGGGAGTTGATTGAAGGGATGGGTGAGGTTATCAAGTATGGCTTGATTGAGGATCCAGAACTTTGGGCTCTCTTGACGGAGCTGGATGGTTCTGTAGAGAGCATTCTGGAGCATGCAGAGACTTTGATTGAACATTCTTGTCAGGTTAAGCGGAAGATGGTGGTTGAAGATGAGTTGGATAACGGTGTTCGTCTTTACCTCAATTTTGGACACACTATTGGTCATGCCATTGAAGCAACGGCCGGTTATGGCAAAGTCATGCATGGTGAGGCCGTGGCCATGGGGATGGTGCAGATTTCCAAGGTTGCTGAGGGAAAAGGTCTTATGCCAGAAGGAATAACCCAGTCCATCACAGCTATGTGTCAGAAATTTGGTTTGCCAGTTGACTATGAAAACTGGGATGTTGACAAGCTTTATCAGGCTTTGACTCATGACAAGAAGGCACGTGGCAACACCTTGAAATTGGTCTTGGTACCAGAGCTTGGTTCAGCGACCATTCACCCAGTTTCCCTGGAAGAGATGAAAGACTACTTGGTAAAATAAGGAGAACGTATGAGATATTTAACTGCAGGAGAATCACACGGCCCCCGTCTGACGGCTATTATTGAAGGAATTCCAGCGGGCCTTCCTTTAACAGTAGAGGACATCAACGAGGATCTGAAACGTCGTCAGGGTGGCTACGGTCGTGGTGGTCGTATGAAGATTGAGAGTGATCAGGTTGTCTTTACATCGGGCGTTCGTCACGGGAAGACGACAGGGGCTCCCATTACCATGGATGTCATCAATAAGGACCACCAGAAATGGCTGGATATCATGTCTGCAGAAGACATCGAAGATTGCCTTAAAAGTAAACGGAAAATCACCCATCCACGTCCCGGTCATGCCGATTTGGTAGGGGGCATCAAGTACCGTTTTGATGATTTGCGAAATTCTTTGGAACGTTCATCAGCTCGTGAAACCACCATGCGAGTTGCTGTTGGGGCAGTAGCCAAACGTCTCTTAGCTGAGCTAGATATGGAGATTGCTAACCATGTCGTGGTCTTTGGTGGTAAGGAGATCGATGTTCCAGAAAACTTAACAGTCGCAGAGATTAAAAAACTGGCAGCCCAGTCGGAAGTTTCTATTGTCAACCAAGAGCGGGAACAGGAAATCAAGGACTATATTGACCAAATCAAACGTGACGGTGATACCATCGGTGGGGTTGTGGAGACAGTCGTCGGAGGTGTTCCAGTTGGCCTCGGTTCCTATGTCCAATGGGACAGAAAATTAGATGCCAGATTGGCCCAAGCAGTTGTCTCTATTAATGCCTTTAAAGGGGTGGAATTTGGTCTTGGATTTAAAGCTGGTTACCGAAAAGGTAGCCAAGTTATGGATGAAATTCTCTGGTCTAAAGAAGACGGCTATACTCGTCGTACCAATAATCTAGGTGGTTTCGAAGGTGGTATGACCAATGGGCAACCAATTGTTGTTCGTGGAGTCATGAAACCCATTCCCACTCTTTATAAACCTCTTATGAGTGTGGATATCGAGACGCACGAACCTTACAAGGCAACTGTGGAGAGAAGTGATCCGACCGCTCTTCCAGCAGCAGGTGTGGTCATGGAAGCTGTTGTGGCAACGGTTCTGGCGCAAGAAATCCTTGAAAAATTCTCATCTGACAATCTAGAGGAATTAAAAGAGGCAGTTGCCAAGCACCGAGACTATACAAAGAACTATTAAGGAGTCCTTATGGCAAAAACCATCTATATCGCAGGTCTCGGTTTGATTGGTGCTTCGATGGCACTCGGTATCAAGCGCGATCATCCTGATTATGAAATTTTAGGTTATAATCGCAGTCAGGCTTCGAGAGACATTGCCTTGGAGCGGGGGATGATAGACCGTGCGACGGATGATTTTGCTAGTTTCGCTCCTCTAGCAGATGTTATCATTCTGACCTTGCCAATCAAACAGACCATTGCTTTTATTAAGGAACTGGCAAACTTAGACTTGAAGGAAGGCGTCATTATCTCGGATGCAGGCTCAACCAAGTCAGCCATTGTGGAAGCAGCGGAGCAGTATTTAGCTGGCAAGCCTGTTCGCTTTGTCGGGGCCCATCCCATGGCTGGTAGCCACAAGACAGGGGCTGCCTCTGCGGATGTTAATCTCTTTGAAAATGCCTACTATATTTTCACACCTTCGAGCCTGACAAGTCCTGACACACTTGAGGAAATGAAGAATCTGCTTTCAGGTCTTCATGCTCGTTTTATCGAGATTGATGCCAAGGAGCATGATCGGGTGACTTCTCAGATTAGCCATTTTCCTCATATTCTGGCTTCCAGCCTTATGGAGCAGACGGCAGTTTATGCTCAAGAACATGAGATGGCAAGGCGCTTTGCGGCGGGTGGTTTTCGAGATATGACCCGCATTGCGGAAAGCGAGCCAGGTATGTGGACTTCTATTCTATTGTCCAATCGTGAAACTATTCTGGATCGAATTGCGGATTTCAAGGAGCGCCTAGATGAGGTTGGACAAGCCATCAGCAAGGGAGATGAAGAGCAAATCTGGAACTTTTTCAACCAAGCGCGTGCGCAACGTCAGGCCATGGAAATCCATAAGCGTGGTGGTGTGGACAGTTCTTATGACCTCTATGTCGATGTTCCCGATGAGGAAGATGTTATCTTGCGGATTTTGGAATTGCTACGTGGAACTTCCTTGGTTAATATCCACATCAACGAAGAAAACCGTGAGGATGTTCACGGGATTCTCCAAATTTCCTTTAAAAATGCTCAGGATTTGGAACGAGCTGAGCGCTTAATTTCAGAAAATACGGACTACACAGTCGTCATCAAATAAGGAGAAAATCATGTCAAATATTTACGATAGTGCAAATGAACTCAGTCGAGGTCTACGTGAATTACCAGAATACAAGTCTGTCAAGGCGGCAAAAGATGCCATCCAAGCTGATAAGGAAGCCAGCAAGATTTTTGCAGATTACCTTGCCTTCCAGCAAGAAATCCAAGTCATGGCGCAAACTGGACAAATGCCAGACGCCTCTTTCCAAGAAAAGATGCAGTCTTTCAGCAAACAAATCCAAGAGAACGCTCTTTTGTCAGATTTCTTTGCCAAACAGCAACAATTGTCCATTTATCTTTCGGACATTGAAAAAATTGTCTTTGAACCTGTTTCAGAATTATTGAAATAGTATTTTATCTGTATAAAAGCCAGAAATTTCAGGAATTTCTGGCTTTTTTGTGATAAAATAAGAAAAAGTATTGAAGTATGAGGTCAACTATGAAACTAAAAACAAACACTCGCCACTTACATGGCAGTATCCGAGTTCCAGGTGACAAGTCTATTAGCCACCGTTCGATTATTTTTGGAAGTTTGGCTGAGGGCGAGACTAAGGTTTATGATATTTTGCGTGGAGAGGATGTACTTTCAACCATGCAGGTTTTTCGTGACCTTGGTGTTGAAATTGAGGACAAAGATGGTGTCATTACCATTCAAGGTGTTGGCATGGATGGCTTAAAAGCGCCACAAAACGCCTTGGATATGGGGAATTCTGGAACCTCGATTCGCCTGATTTCAGGTGTCCTTGCTGGTGCAGATTTTGAAGTAGAGATGTTTGGAGATGACAGCCTTTCCAAACGCCCTATGGATCGTGTGACCCTTCCCTTGAAAAAAATGGGAGTCAGCATTTCTGGTCAAACAGAGCGAGACCTGCCTCCTCTGCACTTGAAAGGCACTAAAAACCTAACACCGATTCACTATGAGTTGCCAATCGCCTCTGCCCAAGTCAAGTCTGCCTTGATGTTTGCGGCTTTGCAGGCTCAGGGGGAGTCCGTTATTATCGAGAAAGAATGTACTCGCAACCACACCGAAGATATGCTACAGCAATTTGGTGGTCATTTAAGTGTGGATGGCAAGGAAATCACAGTTCAAGGACCACAAAAACTAATCGGACAAAAGGTAGTTGTGCCAGGAGATATTTCCAGTGCAGCCTTTTGGTTGGTCGCAGGTTTGATTGTTCCAAACTCTCGTGTGGTGCTGCAGAACGTGGGCATCAATGAAACGCGTACTGGTATTATTGATATCATTCGTGCCATGGGAGGAAAACTAGAAATAACTGAAATTGATCCAGTTGCTAAATCAGCAACCCTGACTGTCGAGTCTTCAGACCTAAAAGGAACAGAGATTGGTGGAGCCTTGATTCCACGTTTGATTGATGAATTGCCGATTATTGCCCTTCTCGCGACGCAAGCGCAAGGTGTAACGGTCATTAAGGATGCTGAGGAACTCAAGGTCAAGGAAACAGACCGCATTCAGGTGGTGGCAGATGCCTTAAATAGCATGGGAGCGGATATCACTCCTACAGCAGACGGGATGATTATCAAAGGGAAATCAAGACTTCATGGCGCTAGAGTCAATACGTTTGGTGACCATCGAATTGGAATGATGACAGCCATCGCAGCCCTCTTGGTTGCGGATGGAGAAGTGGAACTTGACCGTGCTGAAGCCATCAATACCAGCTATCCTAGCTTCTTTGATGATTTGGAGAGCTTGATTCATGGCTAAGGTATTACTCGGATTTATGGGGGCTGGCAAATCGACAATCGCTAGAGGATTGGACTCAGACTACATCGATATGGATGCCTTAATCGAGGAACGTTTGGGCATGTCCATTGCGGATTTTTTTGCTGAAAAAGGAGAAGTGGCCTTTCGTCAAGTAGAGTCAGAAGTCCTAGCTGACTTACTAAAAACGGACCGAGTTGTGTCAACTGGCGGAGGAGTTATCATTTCTCAGAGAAATCGTGACTTGCTCAAAACCAATCCTGATAACATCTACCTAAAAGCAGATTTTGAAACCCTCTACCAACGTATCGCAGCTGATAAGGACAATCAACGCCCGCTTTTTCTAAATCATAGTAAGGAAGAGCTAGCCAGAATTTTCCAAGAAAGACAGGCCTGGTATGAGGAAGTAGCCAGTCGGGTTTTGGATGTGACCAAGTTAAGCCCAGAGGAAATTATAGAGGAACTGAGATGAAAATTGCCTATCTAGGTCCCAAGGGATCATTTTCGCATCATGTTGTGCAGACAGCTTTTCCCAAAGAGGAATTGCAGGCTTTTGCCAATATCACAGATGTCATCAAGGCCTATGAACAAGGCTTGGTGGACTATTCGGTGGTGCCAGTTGAAAATTCTATCGAGGGTAGCGTTCATGAAAGCTTGGATTACCTTTTTCATCAGACTCGCATCCAAGCAGTTGCAGAAATCGTTCAACCCATTCACCAGCAGTTAATGGTGGTTCCCGGTCAGTCAAAAATTGAGAAAATTTTTTCTCATCCTCAGGCTCTGGCTCAAGGAAAGAAATTCATCGACAAACACTATCCAGAAGCCAAAATTGAGGTAACAGCCAGTACCGCCTATGCGGCCCGCTTTATCTCGGAACATCCAGACCAGCCTTATGCAGCTATTGCTCCTAGAACTTCAGCTGAAGAATATGGATTGGAATTGATTGCTAAAGATATTCAGGAAATGGAAGCCAATTTCACACGTTTTTGGGTGTTAGGGGCAGAGATACCGAAGCTTCCTTTGAACTCACAAGCTGAAAAAATGAGTTTGGCCTTGACCTTACCAGACAACTTACCTGGTGCTCTTTACAAGGCACTTTCGACCTTTGCTTGGAGAGGGATTGATTTAACAAAGATTGAAAGTCGCCCTCTTAAAACAGCCTTGGGAGAATACTTTTTCATTATCGATGTAGACTATAGTGACAAAGAACTGGTTCATTTTGCCAGACAAGAACTAGAAGCCATTGGGATCCAGCACAAGATTCTGGGAATCTACCCGATTTTTACCATAACTGATATAGAAAAGGAGAGTCAATGAGCAAAGAAAATCCTTTAAGTCATCATGAGCAGTTACGCTATGACTATCTCTTCAAAAATATTCATTACCTCAACGACCGTGAACGGAGGGAGTTTGATTATCTGCAACAGAAGATGGCAGGTCCCAAGTCTGAAGTTCACCATTTCTACCAAGAAGAAAAAGAAGAATCTTGGGGTAGAGACATTGACCTTCCGACTTATGGCAGTAGAAGTCGGTCTAAGAAACGTGAAAAGGTAGCTCCTCAACCTAAAGTCAAAAAGAAAAAGAGAAGAATTGGCTTCAAACGAATATTGACTTGGTTCTTGCTGTTGATTACATGTGTGGCTGCAGGGATGATTTTTATGTTTCTTCGAGGGTTCCAGTCAGCAGCCAATCCAACAAATAAACCAGCTGACGCCAAGGCAGCTCAAGTAGAGGTCTTTAACGGTCAGGATACCAAAGATGGTGTGAATATCCTAGTCATGGGGACAGATGGCCGTATCGGTCAAAATAGTGCGGAGACACGTACCGACACAATCATGGTGCTGAATGTCAGCGGATCAGATAAGAAGATCAAGTTAGTCAGCTTTATGCGTGACAACTTGGTTTATATCGACGGGTACAGTAAGATTGTAAATGGCCAGAAACAGACGGATAACAAACTAAATGTTGCCTATGAACTTGGGGAACAAGAAGGGCAAAAAGGGGCTGAAATGGTCCGCAAGGTTCTAAAAGACAACTTTGATTTGGATATTAAGTACTATGCTCTAGTTGACTTCCAGGCCTTTGCAACAGCTATTGATACCCTCTTCCCTGACGGAGTAACGATTGATGCCCAATTCTCAACATTGAATGGTCAACCTTTAACAGAAGCCACAGTCGGAGATGACCTTCATGCAACAGAGACAGAGTCCCCAACTCAAACCATCAAAGTTGGAAAACAGCAGATGAATGGCTCCACCTTGCTGAACTATGCTCGCTTCCGTGATGATGACGAGGGAGACTATGGCCGTACCAAACGTCAGCAACAAGTCATGTCAGCAGTTCTTGAGCAAATCAAAGATCCAACCAAGCTCTTTACGGGATCAGAGGCACTTGGAAAAGTCTTTGGCATGACATCAACAAATCTACCATATAGCTTCTTGTTGACCAATGGCTTATCTGTCCTAGAAGGTGCTCAAAATGGCATTGAAAGACTCACCGTCCCAGAACTTGGTGACTGGGTAGACGCTTATGATATCTATGGTGGACAAGGACTTCTAGTTGATCAAAATAAATACCAGACCAAACTCGCCCAAATGGGAATGAGATAGAATACTATAAAAAAATCAAAGTTTGAATCACTAATGAAAAAGTGGTTTAGGCTTTGATTTTTCTTAGTATCTGATGGATTTTTAGGGCTTTTTTATGGTATAATAAAACGATATAACTCGTTATTGGACAGAAGAGGAGAGACATGAGTGATTTGAAAGCGATTCAGGCTCGTAGTCTGGAAATGGCTGAATATTTCGTCGCATTTTGTAAAGAACATGATTTATTGTGCTATCTCTGTGGTGGAGGAGCCATTGGTGCCCTACGTAACAAAGGCTTCATTCCTTGGGATGATGATTTAGACTTTTTCATGCCACGTAAGGATTATGAAAAATTAGCAGAGCTGTGGCCACGTTATGCAGACGAGCGTTATTTCTTGTCAAAGAGTAACAAAGATTTTGTAGACCGTAACCTTTTTATTACCATTCGTGATAAGGAAACCACTTGTATCAAGCCTTATCAAAAGGATTTGGATTTGCCACACGGTTTGGCCTTGGACGTTTTACCATTGGATTATTATCCTAAAAATCCAGCTGAGCGTAAGAAACAAGTTCGTTGGGCCCTGATTTATTCACTCTTTTGCGCCCAAACTATCCCAGAAAAGCATGGTGCAGTCATGAAATGGGGAAGTCGTATCTTACTCAGCCTGACTCCTAAATTTCTACGTTATCGCATTTGGAAAAAAGCTGAAAAAGAAATGACCAAGTATGGTCTGGCTGAGAGCGATGGAATTACGGAATTATGCTCAGGTCCCGGCTACATGCGAAACAAATACCCAATCGCATCCTTTGAAGACAATCTTTTCTTGCCATTTGAAGGAACAGAGATGCCCATTCCAGTCGGTTATGATGCCTATCTCAGCACTGCTTTTGGGGACTATATGACACCACCACCAGCGGACAAGCAAGTACCGCATCATGATGCTATTATAGCGGACATGGACAAGAGCTACACAGAGTACAAGGGAGAATATGGAGCATGATGGGAGAAAAAATAAGCGTTATCGTTCCAGTTTACAATGTAGAAGCCTATTTGGAGCGATGTGTGGAGTCGATTCTTCAACAGACTTATACCCATTTTGAGTTAATCCTAATCAACGATGGTTCTACTGATTCCAGTGGACAGATCTGTGATCACTTAGCATCTCAGTATGAGAATATCAAGGTTTATCATATCGAAAATGCTGGTGTTTCAAATGCAAGAAATATGGGAATTCAGCTAGCGACGGGTTCTTGGGTTACCTTTATTGATAGCGATGATTTCGTTACCCAGGATTATCTAGCTACTTTAGCAAGTGCAGTTGAAGGGGTGAATGTAGGCTTTGCAATTGCTCCTCTGCACCATATCAAAAACGGCATTGTAACAGACCTACCTTCACATTCTGGGAAAACAGAACTCTGGTCAACAGAAGAAACCATGAAGGAACTACTGATGACTACCAGAACATCATTTTTTCCAGTTGCAAAACTGTTTAAGAGAGACCTGCTTGCGGATGAAAAGTTTAATACAAACTATCACTTAGCTGAAGATGCTCTATTTTTAACTGAATTGCTACTAAAGACAAGATGCAGTTGCGTATTTATTGACAAACCTGTTTATTATTATGATCATCGTGAGGGAAGTGCAACAACATCTGTTAATCGACATGTATTTGACACGATAGAAGTTTATCAGCAAATAATTGCTCAAGTTTCACAAGCCTTCCCTAATTTAAAATACGAATTAATAAATAGAGAATGTTGGTCGTACATCACAGTTTACGATAAAATTATCTTTACTTCACGTGAAGAGTATCAAAAGGAGAAAGCCGAGCTGAGGAATTGGATTGTTCAGCATCGACACGAAATATGGAAAGATGCTTATTTCACCACTTTTCGCAAGGTAGCGATCCTATCACTTGTCATTTCTCCATGGCTATATAAGAAAATTGTTGGATTAAAAAACTAATATCATGAGAAGGAGTTGAAAATGAATTTTTCAAAATTGGATGAATACTTTGAAAAATCAAAACTATGGATTGCGTATCTATTTGTTTTTATTTCGATTTTAAGTATGAGTTCACTGGTTTATAAGATAGCAAATCCCCTCTACAAGGGATTATCAGCGATTGTAGTGTTTTATATTTGCTATACCTTATTGTTTAAGTGGAAAGAAATCACGGTAGATCGCAAATTTCTATCCTTATTTGGACTCTTAGCTGGAAGTCATCTGCTATCAGCTATTTTCAATCGCTCTGGACATCTGATTGGAAATGTGATTGAAATCCTCTTCATGGTAACCTATGTTTTATTATTTACCATGTTACAATCAGGGCAACTTAAAAAATTATTTGACTGGATTGCCTATACGGTTCAAATTGTATCTTTTTCTTCAGCAATTTTTGCGTTTGGTTTATTGGTAAGTAGAGTCCTTATCCTATTTAAGATTGGCGAACAATCTTATTACTATGGTGTCATGAATGGACGTCTGTGGGGGATTGTCAATCCAAATGCTAGTGCGATATTTTCATACATTAGCATTATTTTGGCTATGTATTTGATCCATAAAGGAAGTAAATATTCTGTTTATCTTAAACTGAATAATGTGATTCAATTCGTTTACTTTGCTACGATGCAAAGTCGAGGAGCCTTACTTTCTTTACTTCTCATGATTGGACTCTATAGTTTCTTTGCTACTAGAGGGAGTATCGTTAAACGATTCCTCACTTTTATAGTTGCTGGTTTGCTGATTACTGCAACTAATATTGGATTAAGCTATGTAACTTCAATCTATATCTCATCTGAAACTGCGACTGTCTTAGATTTAAACAATGGACAATCCTATGCTGAGACAGATTCATCTGTTACTAAGAAAAACGGTGAGCTCCATCTAATCGAAACAACACCAAGTGGTAGAACCTATATCTGGAAAAATGCCATCAAGATGGGAAGTGCCAAACCAATTTTTGGTTATGGTGTACGAAATGTTCCAGATTACTACACAGAATATTTCAGTAAATTTGAGATTCAAAACTCCCTTATCGGTGGGAATTTCCATAACATTTTTGTGACCATATTTGTCAGTTCGGGAGTTCTAGGTTTGGTATCCTTCCTTCTTGTACTGGCTTATGTCATCAAGCGCTTTTTAACGTATTTGATTGTTTCCAAGAAAAATACTGATAAATTGATCATGATCCTTTTCTTTGGTATCTTGTTTGGTCAATTATTTGAAAGTCAGATTATGTATTCAACCAACTTTATCAATATCATCTTCTGGCTAGCGATTGGCTATGGACTCGTAGTCTGCAAACGGGATGAAGGAGTTCGGTACCAAGAAGTAACAGATGTCAATGAAATTCAACAGATGGAACTTGGAATCATGGAGTATATTCATGAAGTTTGTCAGAAAATTGGAGTTAAGTATTTCTTAGCATATGGAAGTCTAATTGGTGCTGTTCGCCATCAAGGATTTATCCCTTGGGATGATGACATGGATATCTGCATGTTACGAGAAGATTATGAAAAGTTGCAAGACTACCTTATCGCTAACCCTGATAAACGTTACGAGGTGATGTCTTATAAAAATAATCTCAACTATGTCTATCCCTTCATGAAAGTGCAGGATAACCATACTTACTTGCTAGAAGAAGATGTTCGCATCGATTCGAATATGGGGATCTATGTAGATATTTTCCCTGTAGATGGCTACGAGGATGATGTAGAATTTAAAAACAAGATGACGAAACTGATAAAGAAACGTCAATTGAGTTGCTACACCTTTAAAGGCATTACCAATACGAAAAGTGTACTGAATTCACTGCTACGCTATGTGTCAGTTATTATTTTCTATTTCACCAATACGAACAAATACGTTGCCCAGATTGAAGAGCTTGCAAAATCCCGTAAAGTTTCAGATTATGAGCAAGTGGATTATCTTATCTACAAGGATATGAACAAACCAGTGTGGAGACGTGAGTGGCTGGAACAAGTTACTACTGGAACATTTGAAGGTAAGGAATTTACTATTTCGAAAAACTATCATGAAATTTTGACCTCAGACTACGGAGACTATATGCAATTGCCACCGGTTGAACAAAGAGTATCTCATCATGATTTTAAATTATGGAAGATTGTTAAAAGGTCTAAATGACGGGATTGGGATTAAGAAACGTTTAAAAATATAGTCAAATTTAGGAGAATAGAACCTATGTCTGAAAGAATTTTAACTCTTGAAGAAATCAAGCAAGTAGAATTGGATATTTTAAAGTATCTACATGATCTTTGTGAACAACATCAAATCAAATACTTTATTGATTTTGGAACCTTACTAGGAGCTGTACGCCATAAAGGATTTATTCCTTGGGATGATGATACAGATATTTCCTTAGCGCGTGATGAATTTGAAAAACTGTATAAGGTTTTACAAAATGAAAATCATCCCTACTATAAATTGATTTCATTCAGAGAAACAAAGGGATATCCGTACAGTTATATGAGAGTCTATGATGTAAGGACACGTCGAGATGCTAATCTCGTTGACCCAACGGTCGTATTGGGAACTTGCGTTGACATTTTTCCATATGATGGTGTCGTAACAGAGGAAAGTAACCGTAAGAAAATGAAGCTCTACAAATATTTCATTCGACTTTCTTCTTTGAATTTTAAAGGGATCAAGTCTGAGAATGGTGGACTAAAAAACCTCCCTCGTTATATAGGATCAGCTATTTTCCGCTTAACTTCCCCACAGCTATGGAATCAAAAATTAGAGAGTCTTGCTTTGAAGTATAGTGTAGATCAAGCAACAGATCTTACTTGTACTATCTATGACCCTTATTATCCAAATGGTATAAAAAAAGAATGGCTCTATGATTTGATTGATATGCCTTATGAAAACATTGTGGTCAAGGTTCCGAGAAAATACCATGAAATACTTGTCTACGAATTTGGAGAAAACTATATGACTCCACCTCCTATTGAGCAACAAGTCCCAGGAGGGGATAAAAACTACTGGATTGATTAGATTAGTAAAAGTTGCTTATTGTTAAGATAAAGGAGTTTTCAAGGTGAAAAATAAATGGTTATTAAAATCAGTCAGCTATAGTGTTCTCGCATTCTTTTTATTACTGATTCAGTTATCGCAAGGAGTAGATGCAGATACCATCTCTGCAGGTTCGGGCAATCGTATCCATTTCATAAATACAAAAGCAAAATCTGGGAGTGACGCCATCCTTCTGGAAAGCAATGGTCACTATGCTTTGATTGATATGGGAGAAGACTATGATTTTCCTGATGGGAGTGACCCACGCTATCCAAGCCGCTGGGGAATTTCCATGAGAAATTATCAAGTATTGGAGGATCGATTGATTCGCCACTTGGATCAAATAGGTGTAAAAAAATTAGATTTTATTATAGGAACTCATGTTCATAGTGACCATATTGGTGGAGCGGACGAAATACTCAATCGATATCAGGTCGGTAAGTTTTATTTGAAAAAATATTCAGATGATCGGATCACTGCGAACTGGGGACTATGGGATAATCTTTTCAATTATGATAATGCTTTGAGAGCAGCTCAAAAACGAGGAGTTACTCTTATCCAGAATATTTCAGATGAGGATAGCCACCTAAAATTAGGTGATATGGATATCCAACTCTACAACTATAAGAATGAATATGATGCTGACGGGAATCTGAAAAAAGTTCGAGATGATAACTCCAACTCCATTGTTTCAGTAGTGACTGTGGCAGGAAAGAGAATCTATCTTGGTGGAGATTTGGATAATGCCGAAGGAGCAGAAGATAAGTTAGGTCCAGTTATCGGTAAGGTTGATATGATGAAATGGAACCACCATTATGATGCGACAATTTCAAATACGATTAATTTCCTTGAAAACTTATCACCAAAAATGATTATTCAGACAACTGGTGGAGATATTAATGTTGCTTCAACCAGAGAATACCTTCAGAAGAAAAATATTCAGGTTCTTCATGCTGCGAGCCAAACTCAAGACGCTACCGTTTTTGATATTAGCGATAAAGGATTTGCTAATGTTTCAAATACCTTCCCTGATATCCCTGTAGTTGACGAAAAATGGTATCAAGAAGATGGCTATTGGAAATATCGTTTGACTGACGGAGAAATGGCTATCGGCTGGAGAGAGATTGGCGGAGCCACTTATTTCTTTAATGGAAAAGGACAAATGCAAGCAGGTCGCTGGCTTCACCTTAACGACGACTGGGGAGAAAATGCCAAAGGGAATGATTACTATCTGAACCAAAATGGTAAAATGCAAACTGGTGGTTGGTTCAAACTAGATGACTCTTGGTATTATATCCAATCAAATGGTGCTAGACGATTTAGCGAGCTCTCTGAAATCGGAGGGAAAAAGTATCTCTTTGCAGCAGATGGGAAGATGCTAACAGGACATCAAGTCTATAATGGCAAGAAGATGTTCTTTAGCGAAAGTGGTGCACTCCAAACAGCAGGTAAGCCTTCAACTTGGCAAAAGATTGATTCAAATTGGTATTTCTATGATGAGGATGGGCTAAAGACCATCGGTAAAAAGAATATCAATGGAAGCACATACTACTTTAATCAAGAAGGTATCATGCAAACTGGCTGGGCCTTTGTTGATGGTCACTGGAACTATTTTGCAAGTTCTGGAGCTATGAAAACCGGCTGGGTCAAGGATCAGGAAACATGGTATTATCTGGATAAAGATGGCATCATGTTAACTGGTAGACAAGATATAAATGGTGTTCGTTACTATTTGAATGCTAGTGGTGCCATGCAGACTGGCTGGAAGTGGCAAGAAAATAGCTGGTACTTCTATACGAACTCAGGAGCTATGAAAACTGGTTGGTTGAAAGATAAAGAATCATGGTATTATTTGGATCCAGAAACAGGTATCATGGCTGTAGGATCTAAAGAGATTGACGGTAAGAACTATTTCTTCAGCTCTGCAGGTACTATGCAAGTTGGATGGCAGTGGTCAAATGATTCTTGGCATTATTACGCTACGTCGGGCGCACTCCAAACGGGTTGGTTAAAAGATGGTGATGCCTGGTATTATCTTGAAGGTAAGGAAGGCGTTATGTTAGTCGGCCTCCATCAAGTAGATGGTAAGCAATATTACTTTAGCAAATCTGGTGCCATGCAAACTGGCTGGAAATGGTTTGATAATCATTACCGTTACTTTGAATCAAATGGAGCCATGAAAACTGGTTGGATAAAAGACAAAGGCGTCTGGTATTATCTAAATCCTGAAGATGGGATCATGTTGGTTGGCCTTCATAAAGTAAATGGTGATCATTATTACTTTGATGAATCAGGAGCTATGCAAACAGGTTGGAAACAGTTTGATGGTAATTGGTACTATTTCCAAGCTAATGGTTCTTTGTTGAAGAACGCAACAACACCTGATGGTTACAAAGTAAACGAAGAAGGAATCTGGAAACAGGCTGTTGCTGCTGTAAATAGCGATGCAGTCAAGCCAGAACAGAAACAAGAAGCTAATTCCTCTATTGTTGAACAACCTAAACAAGATTCAAATCTAGAAGCCAATGCTTCTGATAAGAAAGAAAACGAATAAAGAAGAAATCCCCTACTGGCAACTAATTTATCAGTAGGGGATTTTTTTAATTTCGTTTTAATTTAGCAAGTACAAGGTTCAGTGCATAGTGGAGTGTTTTGTCTTTGGTAATAAAGAGGGTCAAGAGGTAATAGATACCACAAGTTGCTACGGTAGACAGAACCATGAGAATCATATTAAAGTTTACTGTGTAGGAATTGATTTGGAAAATCATCTTGAAAATATAGAAGATTGGGATAAAACCAAGGGATATGAGGCTATAACGTGTTAAGGTTATAAAAATTTCTTTTAAACTAATCAGTTGGTGTTTCTTGATAAAATGAATTTCAAGTAAAACAACGATAGTTTCTGCGATAATGGTCGTAGCGATGTAATACTCAGGTGCAAAAATATTATTGAAATACAAGATGCTATTTAATAGTATATTGGCACCACCACCAAGGAAGTAGAAGGCGGTTAAGCGATTTTCATGGTCGTTGATAAAGATAATCTGTTTACCAAGAATCAACTCAATAGCCCAAATGATGGTACGAAAAGCGAAGACGCTAGTTACGATACCCGCTTCAAGATATTTTTCAGAAGAATAAATAACAGTTGCGTACCGTCCCAATATCATAATCCCGATACTAGTTGGAACCATAAGGAAATAGAATAAGGACGCTGCTTGATTCACGAGATAATTATAGGACTTGTAATCCTTTTTCCCGAGATAGTAGCCAAGGCGTGGAATACTAACGTTGATAGCTCCACTCAAGACACTGGCAATCAGCATGACGATACTATAGGCAATTGTATAATAAGAAATATAGTTCTCATCCGGTCCCTTGGTGATAAACATTCTATCTAGCAAGGTGTAAAGCATATTAGCGTTTGCTAAGAGAAGCATAGTAAAGAGTGGTTTAGAAGCTTTAGCTAATTCGACGAAACCAATCTTAACAAAAGAAACTTCTCTCTTAATCCAAAGAAAACTGAGCAGGTAGTTGAGGACAGTGGTCGCTGTCATAACGATAGCATAAGGAACGATATCATCTGCCGTTTTAACAAAGGCGAAGATAGCGACCAGCATGGTAATTCGAATAATTAATGTTTTGTAGAGGATGAAGGCATAATTCTCATAAGCCTCGTTCATCCATTCGATATTGAGAAATTGGAAGAGTGCTTGGGCCCCTAGGATGTAGTAGAGGACTTTCAGATTCTCAATGCTGGTGTCAAAGAAGATAATGAGGAAGTAGATACCTGTCGTCAGGAGAGAGGTGAAAACCGAGATATAAAACAACTTAGAAAAGACGTAGTTGATTTTATTCTTGTCATCCTTGACCTTACTAATAGCTCGAATCCCGTAGTTGTATATTCCAAAGGCAGCTAGTGGAATAACGAAACTTGCCCAGGTATTGGCAGTATTGAAATAACCGTAGTTGGATTTGCTGAGAATCCGCGTCAGATAAGGATTGGTTATCAGTGGGAAAACGATATTGAGAATATTGACCAGCAAGCTGGCCAAGGCATTTACTTTTATATTTTTCATTGAACTTTCTTTCTTAAATCTAAAATCATATCTAGTATTATATCACATTCTCGCTTCATTCTTTTGATAAAATCGTAAAAATCTAGTATAATAGATAGACTGAAAGTATGAGGTTACTAGATATGAAGATGAAACAAATTAGTGATACAACACTGAAAATCACAATGACTTTAGATGATTTGATGGACCGAGGAATGGAGATTGCAGACTTTCTCGTTCCTCAGGAAAAAACCGAAGAGTTTTTCTATGCTATTTTAGATGAGTTAGAGATGCCAGACAATTTCTTGGATAGTGGCATGCTGAGTTTCCGCGTGACGCCAAAACCTGATAAGGTGGACGTCTTTGTGACCAAGTCCAAGATTGACCAGAATCTGGATTTTGAAGATTTGGCGGATTTACCAGACATGGAAGAATTAGCCCAAATGTCGCCGGATGAATTTCTCAAAACCTTGGAAAAGAGCATTGCAGATAAGACCAAGGACGATATTGAGGCCATCCAATCTCTAGAGCAGGTCGAAGCTAAGGAAGAGGAGCAAGAGCAGGCAGACAAGGAGACTGAGAGCAAGAAGGAACCTTATATCTACTATATCTTGCGTTTTTCAAGCCTTGCTGACTTGGTTGCTTTTGCAAAGACGGTTAACTACCAGATGGAAACATCTGAACTCTATAAGATGAATGGACACTATTATTTGACAATCTTAGTTGATGTAGAAAATCATCCAAGTCCATATCCAGCTTGGCTCTTGGCTCGTATGCGTGAATTTGCAGATGACAGTGACATCAGTCGTTCCGTTTTGCAAGAGTATGGGCAAATCATGATCAATCACGATGCAGTTCTTAATCTGCAAAAGATTCGTTCATAATTTTTAAAATCAATTTTTATTTATCAAGAAAGACGAATCATGGGATTCGTTTTTTCTTTACTAGACTGAAATAGTGATTTACTATAATAGGAATTTTCACAAAATTCTGTTATAATGGCTATATCAGAAAATTTCTAGGAGACAAACATGACAGTTAAAATTGCTTTACTTGGATTTGGTACCGTTGCAAGTGGTGTGCCATTCCTCCTAAAGGAAAATGGAGAAAAAATCGTTCAGTCAGCTCATTCGGAGATTGAAGTAGCTAAGGTATTGGTCAAGGATGAAGATGAAAAGAACCGCTTGCTTGCAGCAGGAAATGACTTTAACTTTGTAACCAATGTAGATGATATTTTAGCAGACAAGGACATTACTATCGTAGTGGAATTAATGGGGCGTATCGAACCAGCTAAAACCTTTATCACTCGTGCCTTGGAAGCTGGGAAACACGTTGTTACTGCTAATAAGGACCTTTTGGCTGTCCATGGAGCAGAATTGCTAGAAATCGCTAAAGAGCATAACGTAGCACTTTACTATGAAGCAGCAGTAGCTGGTGGGATTCCAATTCTTCGTACTTTGGCAAATTCGTTGGCTTCTGACAAAATTACGCGCGTTCTTGGCGTTGTTAATGGAACTTCCAACTTCATGATGACCAAGATGGTGGAAGAAGGCTGGTCTTACGATGATGCTCTGGCTGAAGCTCAAAGACTTGGATTTGCAGAAAGCGACCCTACAAATGACGTGGATGGGATTGACGCAGCCTACAAGATGGTGATTTTGAGCCAGTTTGCTTTTGGTATGAAGGTTGCCTTTGACGATGTAGCCCACAAGGGAATCCGCAATATCACACCAGAAGACGTAGCTGTAGCCCAAGATCTTGGCTACGTAGTGAAATTGGTTGGTTCTATCGAGGAAACTCCTTCAGGTATTGCTGCAGAAGTGACTCCAACCTTCCTTCCTAAAGCACATCCACTTGCCAGTGTGAATGGGGTAATGAACGCAGTCTTTGTAGAATCTATCGGTATTGGTGAATCGATGTACTACGGACCAGGTGCGGGTCAAAAACCAACTGCAACAAGTGTTGTAGCAGACATTGTCCGTATCGTTCGTCGCTTGAATGATGGTACTATTGGTAAAGACTTCAACGAATATAGCCGTGAATTGGTCTTGGCTAATCCAGAAGATGTCAAAGCTAATTACTACTTCTCAATCTTGGCTCCAGACTCAAAAGGTCAGGTCTTGAAATTGGCTGAGATTTTCAACGCTCAAGATATTTCCTTCAAGCAAATCCTCCAAGATGGCAAAGAGGGTGACAAGGCGCGTGTAGTGATTATCACTCATAAGATTAATAAAGCGCAGCTTGAGAATGTTTCAGCTGAGTTGGCCAAAGCTTCAGAATTTGACCTCTTGAATACCTTCAAGGTGTTAGGAGAATAGGATGAAGATTATTGTACCTGCAACCAGTGCCAATATCGGGCCAGGTTTTGATTCGGTTGGTGTAGCTGTAACCAAGTATCTTCAAATTGAGGTTTGTGAAGAACGGGATGAGTGGTTGATTGAACACCAGATTGGTAAATGGATTCCACATGACGAGCGTAATCTCTTGCTCAAGATTGCCTTGCAAATTGCGCCTGACTTGCAACCGAGACGTTTGAAAATGACCAGCGATGTTCCCTTGGCGCGTGGCTTGGGTTCTTCAAGCTCGGTTATTGTTGCTGGAATTGAACTGGCTAACCAACTGGGCAATCTCAACTTATCTAACCACGACAAATTGCAGCTGGCTACCAAGATTGAAGGACATCCTGACAATGTGGCTCCAGCTATCTATGGAAATCTTGTTGTTGCGAGTTCTGTTGAAGGGCAGGTTTCGGCGATTGTGGCAGATTTCCCAGAGTGTGATTTTTTAGCTTATATTCCCAACTATGAATTGCGCACTCGCGACAGTCGTGGTGTCCTTCCTAAGAAATTGTCCTACAAGGAAGCTGTTGCAGCTAGTTCAATTGCCAATGTTGCTGTTGCAGCCTTGTTAGCAGGAGATATGGTGACAGCTGGACAAGCAATCGAGGGGGATCTCTTCCACGAGCGCTATCGTCAAAGTCTGGTCCGTGAATTTGCGACGATTAAGCAAGTAGCTAAAGAGAATGGAGCCTATGCGACCTATCTCTCTGGTGCCGGACCGACAGTTATGGTTCTGGCTTCTCATGACAAGATGCCCAAGATTAAAGCTGAATTGCAAAAGCAACCTTTCAAAGGCAAACTACATGACTTGAAAGTTGATACCAAAGGTGTCCGTGTCGAAACAAAGTAAAGAAATAGAAGATAGGATGGGGAAACTCTTGATTAGAGGGCTTCCTATCCTTTTTTTGAAAAGAAGTTTATACTCAATGAAAATCAAAGAGCAAACTAGGAAGCTGGCCGCAGGTTGCTCAAAACATGGTTTTGAGGTTGTGGATAGAACTGACGAAGTTAGCTCAAAATACTGTTTTGAGGTTGCAGATGTAAGCTGACGTGGTTTGAAGAGATTTTCGAAGAGTATTAGTTAAAAACCTTGATAAAGGAGAAATAAAGATGGCAGAAATTTATCTAGCAGGTGGCTGTTTTTGGGGTCTAGAGGAGTATTTTTCACGTATTTCTGGAGTGCTAGCAACCAGTGTCGGCTACGCTAATGGCCAAGTCGAAACGACCAATTACCAGTTGCTCAAGGAAACAGACCATGCAGAGACTGTTCAAGTGATTTATGATGAGAAAGCGGTGTCACTTAGAGAGATTTTGCTTTATTATTTCCGTGTTATTGATCCCTTGTCTATTAACCAACAAGGGAATGACCGAGGTCGTCAATATCGAACGGGGATTTATTACCAAGATGAAGCAGATCTGCCAGCTATCTATACAGTGGTGCAGGAGCAGGAGCGTATGCTGGGTCGAAAGATTGCAGTAGAGGTGGAGAAACTTCGCCACTACATTTTAGCAGAAGACTACCATCAAGACTATCTCAAGAAGAATCCTTCAGGTTATTGTCATATCGATGTGACGGATGCTGATAAGCCATTGATTGACGCATCTAACTATGAAAAGCCTAGTCAAGAGGTGTTAAAGGAAAGCTTAACTGAAGAGTCTTACCGTGTTACGCAAGAAGCTGCTACAGAAGCGCCGTTTAGTAATGCTTATGACCAGACCTTTGAAGAAGGGATTTATGTCGACATAACAACGGGAGAGCCACTCTTTTGCGCCAAGGATAAGTTTGCCTCAGGTTGTGGTTGGCCAAGTTTTAGTCGTCCGATTTCTAAGGAATTGATTCACTACTACAAGGATTTGAGCCATGGAATGGAGCGAATCGAGGTTCGTTCTCGCTCGGGCAATGCTCACTTGGGTCATGTCTTCACAGATGGACCTCAGGAGTTAGGTGGCCTGCGTTACTGTATTAATTCTGCCTCCTTGCGCTTTGTAGCCAAGGATGAGATGGAAAAAGCAGGATATGGCTATCTATTACCTTACTTAAACAAATAAAACTGAGAGGGTGGGGCTTCCCACTTTCTTCATTTCCAGAATAAGAATAGAAGGGATTTATGAAACACTTACTATCTTACTTCAAACCCTATATCAAAGAATCCATTTTAGCACCCTTGTTCAAGTTGCTAGAAGCTGTTTTTGAACTCTTGGTTCCCATGGTGATTGCTGGGATTGTTGACCAATCCTTGCCCCAGAGAGATCAAGGGCATCTCTGGATGCAGATTGGCCTGCTCCTTATCTTTGCAGTGATTGGCGTTTTAGTGGCCTTGGTAGCCCAGTTTTACTCAGCTAAGGCTGCGGTGGGTTTTGCCAAAGAACTGACAGACGACCTTTATCGTCATATTCTTTCCTTACCCAAGGACAGCAGAGATCGTTTGACAACTTCTAGCTTGGTGACTCGCTTGACTTCGGATACTTACCAGATTCAGACTGGTATCAATCAATTCCTGCGCCTCTTTTTGAGAGCGCCTATTATCGTTTTTGGAGCCATTTTTATGGCCTATCGCATCTCGGCTGAGCTGACTTTCTGGTTCTTAGTTATGGTTGTCATTTTGACGATTGTCATTGTCGGTCTCTCTCGACTGGTCAATCCTCTCTACAGCAGTCTCAGAAAGAAAACGGATCAGCTGGTTCAGGAAACGCGCCAGCAATTACAAGGCATGCGAGTTATTCGTGCTTTTGGTCAGGAAAAACGAGAGTTACAGATTTTTCAAACCCTTAACCAAGTTTATGCTAGATTGCAAGAAAAGACGGGTTTCTGGTCTAGTTTGTTAACACCTCTGACTTATCTGATTGTCAATGGAACTCTTCTCGTCATCATCTGGCAGGGCTATATTTCAATTCAAGGAGGTTTACTCAGTCAAGGTGCCCTGATTGCCCTTATCAACTATCTCTTACAGATTTTGGTGGAATTGGTTAAGCTCGCCATGCTGATAAATTCTCTCAACCAGTCCTATATCTCAGCCAAGAGAATTGAGGAAGTTTTTACCGAAGCTCCAGAAGATATTTTTTCAGAATTAGAAGAAAAGCAAGCTACCGGTGATCGGGTTTTGCAAGTCCAAGAATTAACCTTTACCTATCCTGATGCGGCCCAGCCTTCTCTGAGAAACATTTCCTTTGATATGACTCAAGGGCACATCCTTGGTATCATTGGGGGAACGGGTTCTGGTAAGTCAAGCTTGGTGCAAGTCTTACTTGGTCTTTATCCAACAGATAGAGGAAGCATTTCCCTTTATCGAGATGGGCGTAGTCCTCGTAATTTGGAGGAATGGCGGTCATGGATTGCCTATGTGCCCCAAAAAGTAGAACTATTTAAAGGAACCATTCGTGCCAACTTGACTCTAGGTTTAGATCAAGAAGTAACTGACAAAGAACTCTGGCAGGCCTTGGATATGGCGCAAGCTAAGGATTTTGTCAGTGATAAGGAAGGTCTCTTAGATACCCTAGTTGAGACAGGAGGACGAAATTTCTCAGGCGGACAAAAACAAAGGCTGTCCATCGCACGAGCGGTCTTGCGTCGAGCTCCGTTTCTCATCCTAGATGATGCAACCTCGGCCCTCGATACCATTACCGAGTCTAAGCTCTTGAGAGCTATCCGAGAAAACTTACCGCATACGAGTTTAATCTTGATTTCGCAACGAACCTCGACTCTACAGATGGCGGATCAGATTCTCCTCTTGGAAAAAGGTGAGCTCCTAGCTGTTGGCAAGCACGAGGAATTGATGAAGACTAGCCAAGTCTATCGCGAAATCAATGCATCCCAACATGGAAAGGAGGACTAGCATGAAACGACAAACTGCAAACCAGACGCTCAAGCGTTTGGCTAAGGATTTATTAAGCCATCCTTTCCTCCTTTTCCTAGCCTTTCTAGGAACTATTGCCCAAGTTGGCTTATCAATTTACTTACCTATTCTGATTGGGCAGGTCATTGACCAGGTCCTAGTTGCTGATTCTTCACCAGTTTTTTGGCAGATTTTCATTCAGATGATCTTGGTAGTCATAGGAAATACTCTGGTACAATGGGCCAATCCTCTTCTTTATAATCGTCTAATCTTCTCTTATACCAGAGACTTGCGAGAGCGAATCATCCATAAACTTCATCGGTTACCGATTGCTTTTGTGGATCGGCAGAGCAGTGGAGAGATGGTCAGTCGTGTGACTACAGATATAGAACAGTTGGCAACTGGCTTGACCATGATTTTTAACCAATTTTTCATTGGTGTTTTGATGATTTTGGTTAGTATTCTAGCCATGCTCCAAATTCATCTCCTCATGACCCTCTTGGTCTTGTTGTTGACGCCACTGTCCATGGTTATTTCACGCTTTATTGCCAAACGCTCCTATCATCTCTTCCAGAAGCAAACAGAGACGAGAGGAATTCAGACTCAGTTGATTGAAGAGTCGCTTAGCCAGCAGACCATTATCCAGTCCTTCAATGCTCAGACAGAGTTTATCCAAAGACTGCACGAGGCGAATGCCAACTACGCAAGCTATTCTCAGTCAGCTATCTTTTATTCCTCAACGGTTAATCCTTCGACTCGCTTTGTCAATGCGCTCATTTATGCTCTTCTAGCTGGAGTAGGAGCTTATCGTATCATGATGGGTTCAACCTTGACCATTGGGCGTTTAGTAACTTTTTTGAACTATGTTCAGCAGTATACCAAGCCCTTTAACGATATTTCTTCAGTGCTAGCTGAGTTGCAAAGTGCTCTCGCTTGCGCAGAGCGCGTCTATGCTGTCTTAGAAAGTCCAGAGGTGGCTGAAACAGGTAAGGAAGTCTTGACCAGTGACCAAGTTAAGGGAGCCATTTCCTTTAAGCATGTTTCTTTTGGATACCATCCTGAGAAGGTTTTGATTAAGGATTTATCTATTGACATTCCAGCTGGTAGCAAGGTTGCCATTGTTGGTCCGACAGGTGCTGGTAAGTCAACTCTTATCAATCTCCTCATGCGTTTTTATCCTATTAATTCAGGAGATATCTTGTTAGACGGTCGTTCTATTTACGACTATACCCGAGCATCATTGAGACAGCAGTTTGGGATGGTGCTCCAGGAGACCTGGCTCAAGCAAGGGACCATTCATGATAATATTGCTTTTGGAAATCCTGATTCCAGCCGGGAGAAAGTGATTGCTGCTGCCAAAGCAGCCAACGCAGACTTTTTCATCCAACAGTTGCCACAGGGATACGATACCAAGTTGGAAAATGCAGGAGAATCTCTCTCTGTTGGGCAAGCCCAGCTCTTGACCATCGCCCGAGTCTTTCTAGCTATTCCAAAGATTCTTATCTTAGACGAAGCGACTTCCTCCATCGATACACGGACAGAGGTGCTAGTACAGGATGCCTTTGCCAAACTCATGAAGGGGCGAACAAGCTTTATCATTGCTCACCGCTTGTCTACCATTCAGGATGCGGATTTGATTCTTGTCTTGGTAGATGGAGATATTGTTGAGTATGGTAACCATCAGAACCTCATGGCTAGAAAGGGCAAGTATTACCAAATGCAAAAAGCAGCAGCTTTTAGCTCTGGATAATCCTTTCTATTTTGAAATCTTATGGACAAAAAAGGTTGCCTTCGGGTGACTTTTTTGTTACAATAGCTAGAAAAAATCAGGGTCTTAGAAGGAGAAAACAATGAAAGTCTATCAGCATGTAAATATCGTGACTTGTGACAAAGATTTCCATGTTTATTTGGATGGTGTCTTAGCCGTTAAGGACTCTCAAATCGTCTATGTCGGTCAAGAGAAGCCAGAGATTTTAGAGCAAGCTGAGCAGATTATAGACTATCAGGGAGCCTGGATCATGCCTGGTTTGGTCAATTGCCACACCCATTCTGCTATGACAGGTTTGCGAGGAATTCAGGATGACAGCAACCTCCATGAATGGCTCAATGACTATATCTGGCCAGCAGAAGCAGGATTTACTCCCGATATGACTACCAAGGCAGTCAAAGAAGCTCTGACAGAGATGCTCCAGTCAGGGACAACAACCTTCAACGATATGTATAATCCCAATGGTGTGGATATTGAAAGAATTTATCAGGCAGTCAAGGCATCTAAGATGCGTTGTTATTTCTCACCGACCCTCTTTTCTTCAGAGGCAGAAACAACTGCTGAGACCATAAGCAGGACACGAGCCATTATAGAGGAAATCTTAGGATATGAAAATCCAAATTTCAAAGTTATGGTAGCCCCACATTCTCCCTACAGCTGTAGTAAAGATTTACTGGAAGAAAGCTTAGAAATGGCAAAAGAGCTGAATATTTCTATCCATATTCATGTGGCGGAGACCAAGGAGGAATCAGGAATTATCCTGAAACGCTATGGCAAACGCCCCCTCGCCTTTCTAGAAGAACTAGGTTACTTAGATCATCCGTCTGTCTTTGCTCATGGGGTTGAACTAAACGAGAGAGAAATTGAACGCTTGGCAACTTCTCATGTGGCTATCGCCCATAATCCTATTAGTAACCTCAAACTGGCCTCAGGGATCGCTCCAATCATCCAACTGCAAAAAGCAGGAGTAGCAGTCGGAATTGCGACTGACTCAGTTGCTTCCAATAACAATCTTGATATGTTTGAGGAAGGACGGATCGCAGCCCTTCTTCAGAAAATGAAGAGTGGAGATGCCAGCCAATTCCCTATCGAGACAGCCCTTAAGGCACTGACGATCGAAGGAGCTAAGGTTCTAGGAATGGAAAAGCAGATAGGAAGCCTAGAAGTTGGCAAGCAAGCGGATTTTCTGGTCATTCAACCACAAGGAAAAATCCATCTTCAACCTCAGAAAAATATGCTCTCTCATCTGGTTTATGCTGTCAAATCCAGTGATGTTGATGATGTTTATATCGCTGGAGAACAGGTGGTTAAGCAAGGCAAAGTTTTGACAGTAGAGATTTAAAAAAATTTTAAAAAAGTTTGCAAAAATCTTGCATTCTTTTTTTGTCTATGCTATACTTATATACGGTTTGAAAAAACTGCCTAAGACAGTAGGGGAGCTCGACTCATAAAGATCCTACCGAGGACAAAACGTATCATGTAAAAAGAAGCGTATTGTACTTTCGTGTCTAGGTTTGGGCGCGTTTTTCTTTTGGAAAAATTCCCCAAGCAAAATAATTACGGAGGTGAACACACTAATGAGTGAAGCAATTATTGCTAAAAAAGCGGAACTAGTTGACGTAGTAGCTGAAAAAATGAAAGCTGCTGCATCTATCGTCGTTGTAGACGCTCGTGGTTTGACAGTTGAGCAAGATACAGTTCTTCGTCGTGAGCTTCGTGGAAGCGAAGTTGAGTATAAAGTCATTAAAAACTCAATCTTGCGTCGTGCAGCTGAAAAAGCTGGTCTTGAAGATCTTGCATCAGTATTTGTTGGACCATCTGCAGTAGCATTTTCTAACGAAGATGTTATCGCACCAGCGAAAATCTTGAACGATTTTGCTAAAAACGCTGAAGCACTTGAAATCAAAGGTGGTGCAATCGAAGGCACTGTCGCATCTAAAGAAGAAATCGTTGCTCTTGCAACTCTTCCAAACCGCGAAGGACTTCTTTCTATGCTCCTTTCTGTACTTCAAGCGCCAGTGCGCAACGTTGCTCTTGCAGTCAAAGCGGTTGCAGACAACAAAGAAGACGCAGCTTAATCTTAAGCTACGCAGCGTAGCTTAGCTACGGAAAAACGATTATAAAATTAAAAACTTATTTGGAGGAAATAACAATGGCATTGAACATTGAAAACATTATTGCTGAAATTAAAGAAGCTTCAATCCTTGAATTGAACGACCTTGTAAAAGCTATCGAAGAAGAATTTGGTGTAACTGCAGCTGCTCCTGTAGCTGTTGCTGCAGCTGGTGCTGCTGACGCTGGTGCTGCTAAAGACTCATTTGACGTTGAGTTGACAGCTGCTGGTGACAAAAAAGTTGGCGTTATCAAAGTTGTACGTGAAATCACTGGTCTTGGACTTAAAGAAGCTAAAGAACTTGTTGATGGTGCACCAGGTGTCATCAAAGAAGGCGTTCCAACTGCAGAAGCTGAAGAAATCAAAGCTAAATTGGAAGAAGCTGGAGCTTCAGTTACTCTTAAATAATAGAGCAACTACATTAGTAGCTTAAAAAAACATATAAAACCGTTATTCTTAGGAGTAGCGGTTTTTTCTTTTGGTTCAAGAAGGGGCAAAAAAGGGGCGAACTAATCATATAGTTTATCTAGGAGACAAACAAGTTTTGAATAATAGGCTTTCCATAAAAATGATACAAGTTTTTACCCTTCAGGATTTATTTTTTTCTAGTATCATCATTCCTATGAACAGTAGAAAAGTAAGTTTTTAATTTATTGATACTCCTGATATTATAATCTCAGTATTAAAGAACTTTATTGAAGGTAATTTTCGAACGGTTTGAGGTAATTTCAATGAAATTTTAATAGATATTTCAATTTTCTTCTTGACTCTGACCTTAGGTAAGGGATTATACTAATAGTAGATAAGAAAGGAGATTATTATGCAAATCAATATGATTCGTTCAGATAAAGTTTACCAAGAGATGCTCGAGCTTCCTTTAGAAAAGAGAGAAGGTTACTTTCGAGCTAAAATATTAGCACCTTTTGCAATGAAATACCAAACGCAACACATCCCTTTGAAAGCAAAGTATCCTGGAGGATTTGATGCTCTTTTCCTACTTGGCTTTATGAATCAGTTACCCTCAACTCTCTCAGAAAAGGATAGACCAGCTATAGACGCTCTGAGCTCTAATCAACTCTGGCAGGACTGCCAGGATACCATCAAGAGGAGTATTGGTCTTTTTGAGCAGGCTGGTTATGACTTAGAGGTTGAGGAATACCATTTTACTATTTTATTGGGCAATCCAGAAAAACCTATGCTACAGCTCAATAAGGGTTATAGCGGAGATGGCGGAATTCCAGGCTACCTCATGCTTAGTATGCTACCAAATGACTATACTTTACCACGTGTGCAGGCTGCGTTGGCTCACGAGTACAATCACAATGTCCGCTTTCAATTTGTCAAATGGAATCAGCAGACGACATTAGCAGACTGGGTAGTCAGTGAAGGATTGGCAGAGTCCTTTGCTGCTGAGCTCTATGGTAAGGATCTCATTGGGCCTTGGGTTACTTCAACCAGTCCAGAGCAGTTAGAAGAGATTAAGCCCATCATCTCAAGTCAGCTTCAGCTAACAGGTATGACGGAAATAGCTCCTTATCTCTACGGTGATGAAATAGCTGAGATACAGGGTCAGATACCGGTTGGAATGCCCTATGCTGCAGGCTATGCTTATGGCTATCATCTGATACAAGCCTATCTGAAAAAGACTGGCAAGACTATTATTGAAGCAACAGTGACGCCTACAGAAGAGATTTTAGAGGCGACGAAAGATTTTTGGAAATGATACTTTTGCTTGCAAATCTGCCAGAGTCTGATATAATGAAAGTAATTTTTGGAGGTGACTATATGCACTATAAAAGAGTTGAATTAAAAGTCACAAATCAAGGTATCCATGAGCACAAGATTTTTCAAGGTGTTAAGATTTTCAGTCGTAGCAAGTTATCCAAAGATCGGAAAAGCATTCTAACACAGAAGCTTTACCTGACACCGAAGCAGAACATCGTTTACTATCAACGGACAGATATCAACTATGATCAGAACTGGCAGCATAATAAGGACTATTACGAATTAGCTTATGGTCAGATGGATAGAGAGACGGTTTTTAAGGTTTGCCAAGATTTTGACGAACTAAGTCCTTTCCTGGAGAACGAACTGCTGGAGAAGCTAAAAGAAAAGCAGTCTGCAGGCAAATTTTTTGAAAAATTAGATATATAAAAATCCGGCTGCTTTTATAAGCAGTCGGATTTCTTCTAGTGTGATAGTGCTGAAACAATACCTTTACTATCATAGCATTGGCTACATTTTTAAAAGTTGTTTTAGCTGTCTTGAGGAGCTTGATACTGATGTCCTCGAGTCGACCATAGTATACTAACATCTATTCATCTGATAAGAGGGATTTTATCATCCAGATATTCATAGCTGGGTGGCCGGCAGCGTTAGAAAGTGGTTGTTGCAATGCTGTAAAACCATAGTGCTGATAGATTACCACAGCCGTAGCCAGTTCAGTAGAGGTTTCTAGATAAAGTTGTTCATAACCTGCTAGGCGGGCTTCATGGAATATCCGCTTTATCAACCTGCTGGAATAACCTTTGCCACGGCTATTTTTAGTGACATACAGTTTTTGTAATTCAGCAATCTTATCAGACACAGGTGCAAAGCCACCGCAACCAACCAGCTGACCTTCATCTTCCAGAATAAAGTAAGCTGCTCTCTCTTGCTGTTGATAGTAGTCGGCCAAATGATCTAGATGAGAATCAAAGTAGACTGTTCCAGGTTTGTCAAGCCCGAATTCTTCAAGACTAGCTCGAATGAGTTGTGCTACAGCTAGATTATCTCTTACTTCCATTGGCCGTAAGTTCATCATTTGTCCTCCGATAGGATGTATCGACTAATTAAACAATACCTTGTGCAATCATAGCGTTTGCTACGTTTTCGAAGGCAGCGATATTTGCTCCTGCAAGGTAGTCAGTACCAAGTCCGTATGTTTCAGCAGTTGTTTTAGCTGTGTTGAAGATGTTGGTCATGATGTCTTTGAGGCGTCCATCAACTTCTTCACGTGTCCATGAAAGGCGAAGGCTGTTTTGGCTCATTTCAAGCGCTGATACAGCTACACCACCAGCGTTAGCAGCTTTGGCAGGTCCGTAAAGGATTCCCTTTTCTTTGTAGACTTTAATCGCATCAAGGTCACTAGGCATGTTAGCACCTTCAGATACACAGATAACGCCTTGAGAAACCAAACGTTTAGCTGCTTCACCGTTGATTTCGTTTTGAGTCGCACATGGAAGAGCGATGTCGTAGTTTCCAGCGTAAGTCCATACAGAACCTTCATGGTAAGTAGCAGTTGCTTTCTCAGCTGCATATTCAGTCAAACGAGCACGGCGTTTTTCTTTAACATCAACCAAAAGATCGAAGTCAATACCATTTTCGTCGATGACATAACCGTTTGAGTCAGATACAGAGATAACAGTAGCGCCGAGTTCAGTCGCTTTTTGAAGAGCATATTGAGCTACGTTACCAGAACCTGAAATAACCACTTTCTTACCAGCAAAACTGTTACCATTAGCTTTGAGCATTTCTTCAGTATAGTAAACCAAACCATAACCAGTTGCTTCTGGACGAATCAAGCTACCACCAAATCCAAGAGGTTTACCAGTCAAGACACCCGCATCAAATTGGTTAAGACGTTTGTATTGTCCGTAAAGGTAACCAATTTCACGTCCACCAACACCGATATCACCAGCAGGTACGTCAAGAGATGGGCCGATGTATTTTTGCAATTCAGTCATGAAGCTTTGGCAGAAGCGCATCACTTCAGCATCAGTCTTCCCTTTAGGATCGAAGTCTGATCCACCTTTACCTCCGCCGATTGGAAGTCCAGTCAAGACATTTTTAAAGATTTGTTCAAAGCCGAGGAATTTCAAGATCCCTTGGTTTACAGTTGGGTGGAAACGAAGTCCGCCTTTATATGGTCCAACAGCTGAGTTGAATTGAACACGGTAACCACGGTTAACTTGAACTTTTCCATCACGGTCAACCCAAGGAACACGGAAAGAAATTACGCGCTCAGGCTCAGTGATACGTGCCAAGATGTTTTCTTCGATATACTCAGGATGTTTTTCAAATACAGGTTCCAAAGTGCTGAAGAATTCTTCAACCGCCTGGAGAAATTCAGCCTCATGCCCGTTACGAGCTTTCACAGTTGCAAACACGCTTTGGATATAGTCTTTAGCAGATGTCATATCGTTCTCCTTTTTGTTGTTATATTTTATTACATGAGCCATTATAGCAGAATTTTTTTTGAGTGTAAAGAAAAAAACAGAAATTTTCTAAAAATTCTTTCAATTTACAAAACCGAACGTTTTATAACGTTTTATATAGAAATTAGTTTCTCAAAGAGAAAATCTTAAAGTATGGTATAATATTAGAAATAAAAGGAATCTGGAGGATCAGAATCATGGTATCAACGAAAACACAAATAGCTGGCTTTGAGTTTGACAATTGCTTGATGAATGCAGCGGGTGTGGCTTGTATGACGATAGAAGAGCTTGAAGGGGTCAAAAACTCAGCGGCGAGTACTTTTGTTACGAAGACTGCGACCTTGGACTTTCGTCAGGGCAATCCTGAGCCACGATACCAGGATGTTCCACTTGGTTCTATCAACTCCATGGGCTTACCAAATAATGGCTTAGACTACTATCTGAACTATCTTTTGGACTTGCAGGAAAAAGAGCCAAACCGAACTTTCTTCCTATCTCTAGTTGGCATGTCTCCAGAAGAAACACATACCATCTTGAAAAAAGTTCAAGAGAGTGAATTCAAAGGACTGACAGAGCTTAATCTCTCTTGTCCAAATGTTCCGGGAAAACCTCAGATTGCCTATGATTTTGAGACAACAGACCGTATCTTGTCAGAGGTATTTACCTACTTTACTAAACCTCTTGGAATCAAGTTGCCACCTTATTTTGATATTGTTCACTTTGATCAAGCGGCAGCTATTTTTAACAAATATCCGCTCAAGTTTGTTAACTGTGTTAACTCTATCGGAAACGGCCTTTATATAGAAGACGAGTCAGTCATGATTCGTCCTAAAAATGGTTTTGGTGGCATTGGTGGAGAGTATATCAAACCGACTGCTCTTGCTAATGTGCACGCCTTTTACCAACGTCTCAATCCGCAAATCCAAATCATCGGAACGGGTGGTGTTCTAACGGGTCGTGATGCCTTTGAACATATCCTCTGCGGTGCGAGTATGGTGCAAGTAGGGACTACCCTTCACAAAGAAGGCGTCGGTGCTTTTGAACGCATTACCAATGAACTAAAAGAAATCATGGCAGAAAAAGGTTATGAGAACCTAGAAGATTTCCGTGGGAAATTGCGCTATATTGATTAAGTTTAATAAAAAATCAGAAGAAAGGAGAGAAGATGCTAGCCATAGAAGAGAGTCAAAAGGTATCTCTATCAAATTTATCTAGCTTGAATCTATTTACTGGGACAGACCAGGGCCAGTTTGAAGTTATGAAGAGTCAGGTGTTGAGTCAGATTGGTTATGATCCAGCTGATCTCAACTTTGCTTACTTTGATATGAAAGAAGTAGCTTATAAAGACTTAGAGTTGGAGCTGGTCAGTCTCCCTTTCTTTGCGGATGAGAAAATCGTGATATTAGACCATTTTGTCGATATCACAACAGCCAAGAAACGCTTTTTAGCAGATGATGAGCTCAAGTCGTTTGAGGCATACCTTGATAACCCTTCGCCAACAACAAAGTTGTTGATTTTTGCAGAAGGAAAGTTAGATAGTAAAAGACGGCTGGTCAAATTGCTCAAACGAGATGCGACTGTATTTGATGCTATTGAACCCAAGGAACAAGAACTCCGCCAGTATTTCCAAAAATGGAGTCAGACACAAGGTCTGCAGTTTGTGGGGCAATCCTTTGAAAATCTACTTCTCAAATCTGGTTTTCAATTTAGCGAAATCCAGAAAAATCTCCTCTTTTTACAGTCTTATAAGTCAGACGGCGTGATTGAGGAGAAGGATATTGTCGAGGCTATTCCAAAGACTCTGCAGGACAATATTTTTGATTTGACTCAGTTTATTTTAGCTAAGAAAATTGATCAGGCCCGTGACCTGGTTAGAGACTTGACCTTGCAAGGGGAGGATGAAATCAAGCTCATAGCTGTCATGTTAGGACAGTTTCGAACCTTTATCCAAGTGAAGATTTTATCAGAGGCTGGTCAGACGGAGTCGCAGATTGCAACCAGTCTGGGAACTTACTTGGGGCGCAACCCTAATCCTTATCAAATCAAGTTTGCACTGAGAGATTCGAGAGGGATTTCCTTGGCCTTTCTCAAGCGAGCGATTTCTTATTTAATTGAAGCGGACTACCAGATTAAGACAGGTGTCTATGAAAAAGGGTACCTGTTTGAAAAGGCACTTTTGCAGATCGCGGCAGAGGCAAATTGAGCAAAAAACTTGAAAAAAGAGGATGATTGCGTTATCATTTTCATATAGAAAGAAAAAGAGGTATTACAGATGGCTATTATCTTACCAGACCTTCCATACGCATACGACGCTTTGGAACCATACATCGATGCAGAAACAATGCACTTGCACCATGACAAACACCACCAAACATACGTAAACAACGCAAATGCAGCTCTTGAAAAACACCCTGAAATTGGGGAAGACCTTGAAGCCTTGCTTGCAGATGTTGAATCTATCCCTGCTGATATCCGTCAAGCACTTATCAACAATGGTGGTGGACACTTGAACCACGCTCTTTTCTGGGAATTGATGACTCCTGAGAAAACAGCTCCTTCAGCAGAACTTGCAGCAGCAATCGATGCAACATTTGGTTCATTTGAAGAGTTCCAAGCAGCCTTTACAGCAGCAGCTACAACTCGCTTCGGTTCTGGATGGGCTTGGTTGGTTGTCAACAAAGAAGGAAAACTTGAAGTAACTTCAACAGCAAACCAAGACACACCAATCTCAGAAGGTAAAAAACCAATCTTGGGCTTGGACGTTTGGGAACATGCTTACTACGTGAAATACCGCAACGTGCGTCCTGACTACATCAAAGCTTTCTTCTCAGTCATCAACTGGAACAAAGTAGATGAGCTTTACGCAGCAGCAAAATAAAAAATAGGAAGGGAAGAATCAATCTTCTCTTTTTAAGGTTATAAAGCAGAAGTCTGACAAAATCGTCAGACTTTTTTCATTTTCAGGATATTCGTGCCAACTTGTAGAAAATATGGTAAAATAGAGTGTTAAGTAATCGTGGAAAAGGAAGACTATGCGTAAAGAAATTGCACCTGAATTATATAACTATAACAAGTTTCCTGGCCCAGAATTTCATGTAAATGGGGATAAGGTTGAGACTGAAGGGATTGCTTTTACCTTGGTTGAAAATATCAAGGATGCTTTCGATGTGACAGTCTTTAATCAACGCTTTTCAGAAGTGTTGACCAAGTTTGATTATGTCGTGGGGGACTGGAGTAATGAACAGCTCCGCCTACGTGGTTTTTACAAAGACGATCGAACAGAGGAAAAAATTGAAAAGATCAGTCGCTTACAGGACTATCTTTTAGAGTACTGTAGTTATGGTTGTGCCTATTTTGTTCTAGAAAATCAAGCACCGAAACGGGCTTCATTTGACAAAAAAATGCGTAAAAAGGATGAGGAAAACCTTCCTAGAAGAGGCAAGAAACCTTCGCAAAACAAGAGAAAACCAAATGCCGATAAGCGAAATAGACGTCGTCATAAGGACCAAAAGTCTCAGAAAGAGGACAAGGGACAGCGCCATTTTGTCATTCGTCAGAAATAGATAGAGAATAAGGAGAAGAGATGAAACCGTCTATTTATAGTTTAACACGTCAAACCATGCAAGAATGGGTTTTAGAACAAGGAGAAAAGAAATTCCGAGCAGATCAAATCTGGGAATGGCTCTACCGTAAACGTGTCCAGTCGTTTGAAGAAATGACCAACCTTTCCAAGGATTTGATTGCCAAACTCAATGACCAGTTTGTCGTAAATCCTTTGAAACAACGGATTGTACAAGAGTCAGCTGATGGTACCGTTAAGTATCTTTTTGAGTTGCCAGATGGCATGTTGATTGAGACAGTACTCATGCGTCAACACTACGGTTTGTCAGTCTGTGTGACCACTCAGGTTGGCTGTAATATTGGTTGTACCTTCTGTGCATCAGGCTTGATCAAGAAGCAACGTGACCTCAATAACGGGGAAATCGTAGCGCAGATCATGCTAGTTCAGAAATACTTTGATGAACGTGGCCAGGATGAACGTGTCAGCCATATCGTTGTTATGGGAATTGGTGAACCATTTGATAACTACAACAATGTATTAAATTTTGTTCGTACCATCAATGATGACAAGGGAATGGCTATCGGTGCTCGTCATATCACTGTTTCAACTTCAGGTTTGGCCCATAAAATTCGTGACTTTGCTAATGAAGGCGTACAGGTCAATCTGGCTGTTTCTCTTCACGCACCAAACAATGAATTGCGTTCAAGCATCATGAAGATTAACCGTGCCTTTCCGATAGAAAAGCTCTTTGCAGCTATTGAGTACTATATCGAAACAACCAATCGCCGTGTGACCTTTGAATACATCATGCTCAATGAAGTCAACGACGGTGTTGAACAAGCCTTGGAGTTGGCTGAATTGCTCAAGAACATCAAGAAATTATCTTATGTCAACTTGATTCCTTATAACCCAGTTAGTGAACATGACCAATATAGCCGTAGTCCTAAAGAGCGCGTGATGGCCTTCTATGATACCCTTAAGAAAAAAGGGGTCAACTGTGTTGTCCGTCAAGAGCATGGTACAGATATTGATGCAGCTTGTGGACAATTACGCTCCAATACAATGAAACGTGATCGCCAGAAGGCAGTCGCAGCAGTAAATCCATAAAATGACTAAAAAAAGAGAATTAATCTTAAGATTGGGAGTGGCTGTTTACAGTCTTTGCATTGTCTGTTTTTGTTTTACTCCCCAGCCTCAACTTCCTACAGGAGTGGAAACTCCAGGTATTCAAACTTTTGGACGCCTGGTTTTTCTTTTAACTCCCTTAAACTCCCTTTGGAATCTGGGTGAAGTGACCAGTTTGGGACAAGTCATTTGGATCTTTTTGCAGAATATTTTAAATGTCTTCTTGCTCTTCCCTCTGGTCTTTCAACTGATCTATTTCTGTCCAAATTTACGACAAACCAAAAAAATCATCCTTCTCAGCTTTCTACTGAGTCTAGGAATCGAGTGCACGCAACTAGTTTTAGATTTTTTATTCAACTTTAATCGCGTCTTTGAGATTGATGATTTGTGGACCAATACCCTGGGAGGCTATCTGGCTTGGGTTCTCTATAAAGGACTGCATAAAAATAAGATAAGGAATTAGAATGAGTATTTTAGAAGTTAAAAATTTAAGTCACGGTTTTGGTGACCGTGCAATTTTTGAAGATGTGTCCTTCCGTCTCCTCAAGGGAGAACATATCGGCTTAGTCGGTGCCAATGGTGAAGGAAAATCAACCTTTATGAGTATCGTGACTGGTAAGATGTTACCTGACGAAGGAAAGGTGGAGTGGTCTAAGTATGTGACTGCTGGCTATCTGGATCAGCACGCGGTGCTAAAGGAAGGTCAAACCGTGCGTGATGTCTTGCGGACAGCCTTTGATGAGCTATTTAAAGCAGAAGCTCGTATCAATGACCTCTATATGGAAATGGCAGAGGACGGAGCGGATATTGATGCACTCATGGAAGAAGTTGGCGAACTCCAAGACCGTTTGGAGAGTCGAGATTTCTATACCTTGGATGCTAAGATTGATGAAGTAGCGCGTGCCCTCGGTGTCATGGACTATGGCATGGATACAGATGTAACAGCCTTATCAGGTGGACAAAGAACCAAGGTGCTTTTGGCTAAACTCCTCCTTGAAAAACCAGATATTTTGTTGCTTGACGAGCCAACCAACTACTTGGATGCTGAACACATTGACTGGCTCAAGCGTTATCTCCAAAACTATGAGAATGCCTTTGTTCTTATTTCGCATGATATTCCTTTCCTCAACGACGTAATCAATATCGTCTACCATGTGGAAAATCAACAGCTGACGCGTTACTCTGGTGACTACTACCAGTTCCAAGAAGTCTATGCTATGAAAAAATCTCAGTTGGAAGCGGCCTATGAACGTCAACAGAAAGAGATTGCAGACCTCAAGGATTTCGTCGCTCGAAACAAAGCGCGTGTTGCAACGCGTAATATGGCCATGTCCCGTCAAAAGAAACTCGACAAGATGGATATCATTGAACTCCAAAGCGAGAAACCAAAGCCGTCCTTTGATTTCAAACCAGCTCGTACGCCAGGGCGCTTTATCTTCCAAGCCAAGGACTTGCAGATTGGTTATGACCGTCCCCTTACCAAGCCCTTAAATCTCACTTTTGAACGCAATCAAAAGGTTGCCATTATCGGGGCAAATGGTATCGGGAAAACAACTCTCTTGAAGTCTCTCTTGGGCATTATACCGCCAATCGCTGGGGAAGTTGAACGCGGTGATTACCTAGAACTTGGTTACTTTGAGCAAGAAGTAGAAGGTGGCAATCGTCAAACACCACTAGAGGCTGTCTGGAATGCCTTTCCTGCTCTTAATCAAGCAGAAGTCCGTGCAGCCCTTGCTCGTTGTGGTTTGACGACCAAGCACATTGAAAGTCAAATTCAGGTCTTGTCAGGTGGGGAACAGGCCAAGGTGCGTTTCTGTCTCTTGATGAATCGTGAAAACAACGTCTTAGTACTGGACGAGCCGACCAACCACTTGGATGTAGATGCCAAGGATGAACTCAAACGCGCTCTTAAAGAATACAAAGGAAGCATTCTTATGGTTTGCCACGAACCAGACTTTTATGAAGGCTGGATGGACCAAATCTGGGACTTTAATAAGCTAACTTAAAAGCACTAAAAAAGCCAAGTCGAAATGACTTGGTTTTTTTGACTAGTAATTTAAATAGTTTTCAACTTCAGATTTCTCAATTTCTTTACCGTAGTGGCAAATCGGACAAGAAACGAAGTAACTTTTACCATAAGGAAAAAGTGGAATCCAGTAGAGGGTAAATTTGCGTCCAGTTTCTACAATTTCCCAATTGTCGACATTGTTACAGTGACCACATTCGATCGCTGTTTGCGTATGTCCCAAATCTTTCTGATAACCTTTAGAACCCCAAAATAAAATCATGTCATCGTCTCCTTATCTGTTGATGGCTTATTTTTTGCTGAAGTCGTAGTCTTTCACCACTTCGATACTGTCAATGGTGATAGCGGTAGTTGGTTTATCTTTTTCATCTTTTTCAGCTTTGGCAATCTTGTCGACAACATCCATGCCCTCGATGACTTGACCAAAGACAGGGTGTTTGCCGTCTAGGCTAGGATTTCCGCCTTCTTTATAGGCTTCAATGATTTTCTTTGGATACTTGCTAGTAGGGAGTTTCGCAGAAATATCTGTTGAGTTTTGGTTGATGAAGAACTGGCTACCGTTGGTGTTTGGTTGACCAGTGTTAGCCATAGCAAGTGCTCCTCGGATATTGTATAGGTAAGGAGAGATTTCATTTTTAAAACCAGTTCCCTTGTCCTTTGTTTTATCCTTATCATGCCAGATAGATTGGCCTCCTGTACCATCTCCCTTAGGATCTCCAGTTTGGACCATAAAGCCATCAATGACACGGTGGAAGGTGATGCCGTTATAGTAGCCTTCCTTAGCGTGAGTAAGGAAGTTTTCAACCGCAAGAGGTGCTAGTTTTGGAAAGAGTTTGATGCGGATATCGCCTTGATTTGTGTGTAAAATGACCTCAGCTTCGTCTTCAGCAACTTCCTTAGAAAGTTGAGGGAAGTTGGCATTTTCATTGGTCAAAGCGTCATTCAAATCTTTGGCAGCCTGAGCAGCCGCTTTTGAGCTTTCTTCAGCTGAGATGCTGGAGTCGACATATTCATCACCACGTAGACCACGTTGGATACTAGTACATCCAGCAAGGGCTACAGTTGATAGTAAAAGAAGGGTTGCTAGTTTTTTCATTGTTAACCTCTCAAAAATTCATTTCTACCATTGTACCTTAAAAGGAAGTGGATTTCAAATTTTAAAATGAGGTTATTTTGCTAATACATGTAATTTTATAGCTTGACTTACTCCATTTTGTTCATTAGAGTATGTTACTGCATTTGCACAGTCTTTGACATCTGTAGGAGCATTTCCCATTGCAATACCGAGACCTGCGGTTTCAATCATGGGAATATCATTATAATTGTCACCCAAGGTCATAATCTCCTTGAGAGGAATTTGATAATAGTTAGCCAATTCTAACAGAGCCTGTTTTTTAGACACTTGATTATGTGTGACTTCAAGATAGTTATCCTTGGAGAGATAAAAGTCGGTTTGAGGGAAATCCATAATGGATAAGATGTTTTGTAGTTTCTGTATAGTGTCTGCTTTATCAATAAATAATAGTTTATGAACAAGAGTATGTTCCTCTCTTATAAAATCTGTTATAGATGTAACTTTTGGACTTTCTCCAGTAATGTCGGCTTCGATTTGTACCCATTTATCTAAAGTATTAACAAACCAATCTTGTCCAGAATAAACATTGATAGAAACTGTCGGAAATTCTCTTTTTAAAAAATCATGAAGAAATGCCAATTCTTTTTTATCAATAGAATGTTGACTTAGAACCTCATCCCCCTTACTGATTAGGGCACCGTTATAACATGCGATTGGGAAGTTACTAATACCTAGTTCTTTAGATATTGGAGCAATACCGAGAGGAGAGCGAGCAGAAGCTAAGACAAAAGGGATTTCTTTTTGTTTTAAAATTGGCATCAATTCTGGCAAATAAGAGTCTATCTGGTGATTTTTGTCTAAAATTGTTCCGTCAATATCGCTTATAATCAATCTAATATTTCTCATAGTTTCCTCCCTTTTAAAATAGAATAGTTGTTTTGCCATCTAAAGATCGCTGAATTTCTATATCGGGTTCTTTATCTGTAATCCAATAATCAAAATCAGCTAGTTCAGACAGAATAAAGTGAGAGTGTTTACTTATTTTACTGGTTTCAGCCAGTAAGACACGAGTTTTGCTTGTTTTAAATGCTCTCTTTTTCATTAGAACATCTTCTTGGTCTTCAAAACTAACTTGACCATCTGAAAGACTTGCAGCTCCAAAAAAAGCTAAATCAAACTTAATAGAGTTTAAAATGTCCGATTCTTCTAGAGAGTAATAGAAACGATTCTTTTTATGAAACTTTCCGCCTAGAATTTGAAAATCGACATTTTCTTTTCCTCCTAGAATAAGCGCATTATCTAATGAATGACTGAAAATACTAACTTCTTTCTCAAGTATTTTAGCTAATTCTAGTACAGTTGTTGAAACATCAAAGAATAGTAGGTCTCCATTAGAAATGAGTTCCTTTGCTAGAGAGGCGATTTTCTCTTTTTCTTTGGAAGATTGTTCTCTCCTGTCTTTAAAGCCCAGTATAGGCTGTTTCTTTATTGATAGCAATCCTCCGTGAGTTCTTTGTGCTCTATTTTCCTTTGCAAGAATAGAAAAATCTCTGCGGACGGTATCTTTGGATACTTGGAAATAGTCAACCATTTCTTTTGCTGAAAGGCTTCCTCTCTCTTCTAAAAGTGTTATGATTTCTTCTAATCGTTGTGCTTGATACATAAATTCACCTGCTTTCTGACTCTATTTTACTCTTTTTTGCAAGTCGAATCAAGTGTTTATAAGTTTTTTTAATTTAAAATCAATTTATTTAAGTTTTTTGTGGCAAATCTGAAAAAATAAAAACTCTGTCAAGTTTTTTTCTTGACACCTGTCAGAAATCTGCTATAATAGAACATGTGCTAAATAGCTCAGCTATTTCACCGAAATAAAAAATAAGAAAAGAGACATTAAAAAATGGCAGTTAAAATCCGTTTGACTCGTATGGGTTCTAAGAAAAAACCTTTCTACCGTATCAACGTAGCAGACTCACGTTCACCACGTGACGGACGTTTCATCGAAACAGTTGGGACTTACAACCCACTTGTTGCTGAAAACCAAGTAACTTTGAAAGAAGACCGCGTTCTTGCATGGTTGGCTGATGGAGCTCAACCTTCTGATACAGTTCGCAACATCCTTTCAAAAGAAGGCGTATTGAAAAAATTCCACGATTCTAAATTCTCAAAATAAATTTAAAGTAGGTTGACAGATGGATACGATTGAAAATCTCATTATTGCGATTGTGAAACCTTTGATTTCACAACCTGATGCCTTAACTATCAAGATTGAAGACACACCAGAGTTTTTGGAGTATCACTTGGATCTTGACCAAAGCGATGTCGGTCGTGTTATCGGTCGTAAGGGTCGCACTATCTCAGCGATAAGAACGATTGTCTACTCTGTCCCAACTGAAGACAAAAAAGTAAGAATCGTTATCGATGAAAAATAAAGAAAGCGGGACAGATGTCTCGCTTTTTTGTGGAAGAGAAGATGAAGGATTTAACCTTTAGACAATTACAAGCTTACTTACTAGATCATTACCAGCAATCTCGAACCGAGGAAGGCCTCTTTATCAAGCTAGTGGAGGAAGTCGGAGAAGTAGCCGAGGTCTTGAATGGGCGCTCTGGTCGAAAAGAGGGCATTCAGGACTCAAACGAGGAACTTGCCAAAGAACTAGCTGATATTATTCACTATACGGTTGCAATCGCGGCCATTAACGATATTGACCTAACCAAAACCATTTTTGACAAAGATAAGAAGGCTGCCATTAAGTACCAACATGAACGAGATTTGGAAGGATTTTTGAAGAGAAAGGAGAGTTGATGTCCTCTTTCTCCAACTTGTGAAAATCCCTGGAACGTGATAAAATAAAGGATAGAAATAGATACAGGAGACAAGATGAACTACTTTAATGTTGGAAAAATCGTCAATACGCAGGGTCTACAGGGTGAGATGCGAGTCTTGTCTGTGACGGATTTTGCTGAAGAACGGTTTAAAAAAGGGGCAGAGCTGGCTTTATTTGATGAAAAAGATCAGTTTATCCAAACAGTGACCATCGCTAGCCACCGCAAGCATAAGAACTTTGACATTATCAAATTCAAAGACATGTATCATATCAATGCGATTGAAAAGTACAAGGGTTATAGTCTCAAGGTCGCTGAGGAAGATTTGAACGATTTAGATGATGGTGAATTCTACTATCACGAGATTATTGGTTTGGATGTTTACGAGGGAGATAACTTGATAGGAACTATCAAGGAAATCCTACAACCGGGAGCCAATGATGTCTGGGTGGTCAAACGAAAAGGCAAGCGTGATTTGCTTTTACCTTACATTCCGCCAGTAGTTCTCAATGTTGATATTCCAAACAAGCGGGTCGAAGTGGAAATCTTAGAAGGACTAGATGATGAAGATTGATATTTTAACCCTCTTTCCAGAGATGTTTTCTCCGCTGGAGCACTCGATTGTTGGGAAGGCTCGAGAAAAAGGGCTCTTGGATATCCAGTATCATAATTTCAGAGAATATGCTGAAAAGGCCCGTCATGTTGACGATGAACCTTACGGAGGCGGTCAGGGGATGTTGCTAAGGGCTCAACCCATTTTCGATGCCTTTGATGCTATTGAAAAGAAAAATCCGCGCGTCATTCTCCTCGATCCAGCTGGAAAGCAGTTTGATCAGACTTATGCTGAGGATTTGGCTCAAGAGGAAGAACTAATCTTTATCTGCGGTCATTATGAAGGGTATGACGAGCGCATCAAAACCTTGGTAACCGATGAAATTTCTCTAGGAGACTATGTTTTGACTGGTGGTGAGCTGGCAGCCATGACCATGATCGATGCGACCGTTCGCCTGATACCAGAAGTGATTGGCAAGGAGTCTAGTCACCAGGATGATAGCTTTTCTTCAGGTCTTCTCGAATATCCTCAATACACACGCCCTTATGACTATCGTGGCATGGTGGTACCAGATGTTCTCATGAGTGGACACCATGAAAAAATTCGCCAGTGGCGGCTGTATGAGAGTTTAAAGAAAACCTACGAGCGCAGACCTGACCTGCTAGAAAACTATCAACTGACAGCCGAAGAAGAAAAGATGTTGGCTAAAATTAAAGAAAACAAAGAATAAAGGAGAACCTTATGCAAGTAATCAAACGTAATGGAGAAATTGCTGAATTTGATCCAGATAAAATTTACCAAGCTGTCCTAAAAGCAGCTCAAACAGTTTATGTTTTGACTGATGACCTACGTCAAAACCTAGCGCAAGTTACTAAGAAAGTCGTTTTGGACTTGGAAGAAGCAAAAGTAGAACGTGCTACTATCAGCATGATCCAGTCAATGGTTGAGCACCGCTTACTTGGAGCTGGTTACATCACCATTGCAGAACACTATATCTCTTATCGTTTGCAACGCGATTTGGAGAGAAGTGGTTATGGCGACCATATCGCCGTTCATCTTCATTTTGAACAAATCCGTTAAGAAAAAGAGTGGGATGCAAAGAACATCTCACTCTTTCTTAAATAGACTTTTCTGAGCTTTTTGTACAGTTGAGGGAACAAAACGAAGTCGTTTAATGTCACTGATACGAATGATTCGAGTTACGTTTTTTGAAAAATTTTTGACGATAATTTGTTGGCGATTAGCATCGTGTTTAACAATATCACCCGTAAAACTTGTCTCAGCAAGTATAACATGAACAGCCGTCTTTTTCTGGATGGCTTGTTCAATCATAGCAGTGAGGGAGTTGTCCTCGATTTGAGGATGATCATCATTCCCATTGAGAAAACCATGTAGTTTATCTAGAACTAGTTTGAATGTCTGTCTCATAGAATCCTCCCTTCTTATATATCCACATTATATAAAATTTTCCTAAAAACCACAAGATTTTTACGAATAGACTATAGAAAGCATATCACATAAAGGAGTTAAAATGGCAGAATTTACATTTGAAATCGAAGAACACTTGCTCACCTTGTCTGAAAATGACAAAGGATGGACAAAAGAACTAAATCGCGTTAGCTTTAATGGTGCCCCTGCAAAGTTTGACATTCGCGCTTGGAGCCCAGACCATACCAAAATGGGCAAAGGAATCACGCTTTCCAATGAAGAATTTCAGGTAATGGTCGATGCCTTTAAAGGGGGACAATAAAAAAATCTTGAGTGCAACTCAAGATTCTTTTTTTAGGACACAATATAGTCACAGAGAGAAGTCTTAGACAATTGAATGAAAGTCTCTCTGTACTCTTCAGGGGTGATTGGATTATCTTTACGAATCCAGACTTCAATGAAAGAGATTGCCATGGTCGTAATGATATAAGCGATGTCCTCTTTATTAAAATTATATTTCAGTTGGTAATTGACATTCTTTAGTACCCACTCTGAGTAGGTTCCACGAAGAAATTCCTTCCAACATGGGTCGACTTGTGTGGTATACAAGGTGTTAACAACTTCCCTTTTTTCGTATATGAGAGGAAGTATATGGTCTGCTAAAAAGCTGATAGGATCTCCATCATTGCTAGGGCAGTACTTATTAAAGACGTTAAAAATGTCCTGATTGGTCTCTTCGTGAATGTATTCGATAATATCTTCAAAGTTGTTAAAATGCTTTTGATAAATCGCTTGTCGTGAAATACCAGCTTCAGCTGCGATTTCAGTCATGGTAAAAGAAGAGCGCAGAGGGTTCTTCTTAGCAAGTGTGATGAGTGAATTAATAATTAAGTCACGAGTATTCTTTGGCATGATTTCACCTTTCTATTTATAATTATTTACAGTTATTTTTGAATGAAGAAAAATCAGAATGTTCAAGTTAATATAAACAATCAATGAACATTAAATTTTCTGAATCTTTTAGGTAGCTCTATTGTATCACAAATAATTTATAAAATATAGCTCTATCAGTGAAAATGCGTTTTCTGAAAATTCCTATCACATCAGTATTTTTAGACAATTCTCATGATAATGCCGTATTATTTGAGGGATAAAAATAATATATCTAAAAAATTGACACCGTGTAAATAAAAACCTTGGTAGATTAAAGGATATTCATAAAAATACTTGACGATATGACAATATGTAGTATAATGGTTGTGGTAAATATTTTGCTATATTTCCTCTCTGATCTAAGAGTAGTGATGCTCCTGCTAGAGATTGAATTTAATTGTTTTTTTTGAATAGTACAAAACGTGTAGATATTTCCTCAAGCACATGTTACAGATAGTCTATTATGTAGCAAATTATGCGATTGAAAGGGGTGTTGCCTATTGGAGAGAGATGACACGTTGTTCAATCAATTTCAATCATATAGAAAGGAAAGTCATGAGATTTAAAAAATTGTGGCTCTATATTTTAACGCCACTCTTAGTTCTATTTGGTTCTGCAGCTTTGACAAATACTGTTCAAGCGCAAGAACTTAAAAATGTCATTACCAAAGTTGGTATTTGGGAGACTGATAATGGGAAGTTTGTAACTCCAGATGCAAAAGGAGTTTACAATCTAGCTCCTCAAAATCAATCTTACGAAAACTACAAGTTTGCTACTGATTTTGATTTGAGCGCTTACGATGGTATGTTGAATGATGGTGATACCTTTACATTCACTATTCCAGCTCCATTGTCAGTTCGCGCTGAAACCTTTGAACTCAAAGATAAAGAGACTGATACTGCTGTAGGTGATGCAACAGTTGTTTCTAATGGTGACAACCAAGGTGGTAAAGCTACCATTAGTTTGAAAAACCTTGCTGAGTACCTTAAGAAAAAAGGTGGTACAGAAGTTCGTGGTGTTTCAGGTACCTTCTACGTAGCTTTCAGCTCTAAGAAAGAAACAGAAGAAGAATCAATTCAACTTGATAAGACAGAAACAAAAGATGATGTCAACTTCAAGATGAAGTTCAAAAAAGGTGGAGAACGAGACTATTCTGAAGGTATTGGTAAAACAAACATTAGTAAAGTTAATGGTACTATCAATAAAGAAAAATGGGAATCAGCCCTCCTTGAAAAATCAGGAGATTACATCCACAAGTGGAATCTTCGTGTAAACCCTAAACAAGCTGAGTACAACAAGATTGTAGTTCGCGACTGGGTTGACAAGGACTACTCTCCAATGCAAATCATCCCTGAATCAATCGTGGTTACTGCTGGTTACTACAACAAAGTCTATGCTTTAGTTGATGACGTAACTCTTGAAGCAGGAAAAGACTACGAAATCAAGTGGAATGATTCTTACACTGAGTTTACTATTACCTTTAACAATGCTAAAGCAATCCGTGCTACAAATGGTAAAGCAGCAGCATTCCGTATCGTCTATAACACAACAGCGCCAGCTGATGGAACCAAAGTTCAAAACAATGCTGAAATTACAGCTGATGACCAAGTTCTTCCAGTGAGCGACGATCGTACTGAAACTGTTACAAAAGTTATCGGTAATTCAACAGTTACATCAGGTGGTACTATTCAGCTGAAAACTGGTTACCGTATCACGTTGTATAAAGTAGATGAAAAATCACTTGACCGTCTTGCAGGAGCTAAATTCAAGATTACTCCTCCAGAAGGTGCAACTACAGCGCAAGAAGAAACAGTAACAACAGACGCTAGTGGTGTTGCCCAGTCTGCAATCTATACTGATGAGGACGTTAAGAAGGGTGAATTCACCATTACTGAGATTGAAGCTCCTAAAGGTTACCAATTGGATTCAACTCCAATCAAAGTAACTGTTGGCCAAGAAGGTGTTATCAAAACAATCTCAAACAAACGCAACAGTACAAAAGCTCAAATTCAAGCAATTAAAAAATTGACTGGTCGAGCTATGAAAGCTGGAGAGTTTGAATTCGACTTGTTCAATGATAAGACAAACAAAGTTGTTGAAACAGTAACAAATGATGCGGAAGGAAATATCAACTTTGCTGAATTGACATTTGACAAAGCTGGTACATACAACTACCACATCGTTGAGAAAAAAGCGAACACAACTGAAAAAGGTGTTACTTACGATGCCAACCCTGTTGGCGTTACAGTTACTGTAACAGCAGATGCTGAGGGCAAATTGTCTGCAGCTGTCGCTTACGAAAATGATGATAAGACTTTTGAAAATACATACGCTGCTGAGAAAACTTCAGCTCCTATTGAAGTAACAAAAGCTCTTACCGGTCGTACCTTGAAAGCTGATGAGTTTGAGTTTGTTTTGAAGAACGACGCAGATGGCTCAGAAGTTCAAAAAGTGAAGAACACTGCCGACGGTAAGGTTAAATTCTCTCCAATCGACTACACTGCAGCTGGGACTTACAATTACACTATCGTTGAAACTAACGCTGGACAAACTATTGACGGTGTAACATACGATAGTCTCGAAGTTAAAGTCACAGTAGAAGTTACAGACGATGGTGAAGGAAAACTTACTGCTAACGTAACTTACCCAGCGGACAAAGAGTTTAACAACAACTACGGAGCTTCAAAAACTCCAGCTCCTCTTGCAGTTAAGAAAACACTTACTGGTCGTGAGTTGAAAGCTGATGAGTTTGAGTTTACTTTGACAGACAAAGATGGTAATGTGAAAGAGACAGTCAAGAATGACAAAGATGGAAACGTTAAGTTCTCTGCATTGGAATTCGACAAAGCTGGAACTTTCACATACAAGATTGCTGAAAAAGCGGGCACTGCTACTGGTATCACCTACGATACGAAAACAATCACTGCTACAGTAACTGTAGCGGATAATGGCAAAGGTGCCCTTGAAGCAACTGTTGCTTACGATGATGAAAAAGCATTCGAGAACACTTACACTCCAGCAGGAGCTACAAGTGTAACTCTTGGAGCTAAGAAAGTTCTTGAAGGTAAAGATCTTGAAGCTGGTAAATACAGCTTTGAATTGAAGAAAGCAGACGGAACTGTTGTTGAAACAGTGACAAACGCTGCAGACGGAACTGTGACCTTCTCACCAATCTCATATGATGAGAGCCAAGTGGGAACTCACAAGTACACCATCTCTGAAGTTGCTGGAACTGAAACAGGAATCACTTACGATAAGACAGTTCAAGAAGTTGAAGTAACTGTTGAGAAAGTAAGTGCAACTGAATTGAAAGCAACTGCTTCAAAAGAAGCGAACGATCTTGTATTTACAAACACTTACACTCCAGCGAAAACTGAAGTTCCTGTGAAGAAAGTATGGAAGGACGAGAACAACCAAGACGGTAAACGTCCAACTTCTGTCATAGTTAAATTGCTTGCGGATGGTCAAGATACTGGTAAGACACTTGAGCTTAACGCCGCAAACAACTGGGTTGGAAGCTTCACAAACCTTGATGCTGATAAAGGTGGAACACCTATCAAGTACACAGTAGTAGAAGTAACTGTTACTGGTTACACTTCTGATGTTACTGGTGACGCTGCATCAGGATTCACTATCACAAATAGTTATTCTCCAGAAACAGTTGTTGTAAAAGCAACTAAGAACTGGGATGACGCGAATAACCAAGATGGCAAACGTCCAACTAAGATTACAATCAATCTTTTAGCAGACGGTCAGAAAGTTGATTCGAAAGAAGTTCAAGCAGCCGCAGACGGAACTTGGACTGTCGAATTCACGAAATTAGCAAAATATAAAGCTGGTAAAGAAATCAAATACACTGTAACAGAAGAAGCCGTAGCCGAATACGAATCAACTATTACAGACTTTACCATCACAAACAAATATGCTCCAAAAGCAATCGACTACAAGGTAACAAAAGTATGGAACGATGCGAACAACCAAGACGGCAAACGTCCTGAGTCAGTAACCGTTCAACTTTTCAAATCTGTAGGTGGATCTAAACCAGTAGCCGTTGCAGGTAAGAAATTAACCTTGACAGCTAAGGATAAGACCGACGCTAACACTTGGGTAGCATCCTTTACAAATCTTCCACAATACGAAGCTGGTAAAGAAATCACTTACTCTATCAAGGAAGTGGATGTACCAGCTGGTTACGAAGCCTCTGTGACTGGTCAAGTAGTAACAAACACCTATAACCCAGAAACAGTTGTTCTTTCAGGAACTAAGGTTTGGAAAGATAACAACAACCAAGATGGCAAACGTACGAAATCTGTGAGAGTTCAAATTCTTAACGGCGACAAAGTTGTTCAAGAAATTGAAGTATCAGAAGCAACTGGTTGGAAGTTCGAATCAAAAGCACTTCCTAAGTATGAAAATGGTACAGAAATCAAGTACACTGTCAAAGAAGTAGCTGTGAAGGAATATACCTCAACAGTTACTACGGACAAAGATGGTAAGTACACAGTTACCAATACACATGCTCCAGAGAAAACATCTGTAAAAGGTCATAAGATCTGGAAAGATGAAGAGAACAAAGACGGTATCCGTCCAGCATCTATCACAGTGAAACTTCTTGCCGATGGTCAAGACACTGGTAAGACTGCGGTAGCCTCAGAAGCAACTGGTTGGACTTATGAGTTCACAGACCTTGATCGTTATAAAGACGGCCAAGCAATCGAATACTCTGTAGTAGAAGTTCCAGTTGAAGGTTATTCATCTAAAGTAGAAGGCTTCAATATCACAAATACACACACTCCAGAAAAACCAACACCAGGTAAACCAAATGAACCAGGAAAACCAGAACAAAAACCTCAACTTCCTAACACTGGTGAAAAAGCATCTAGCGCAGCAGTAGTTGCAGGACTTGCTTTGATGGCAGTGACTGGTGGATTGTACTTTGTAAGCCGTAAAAATAAATAATCTCTAAAAGAGAGTTAATTTTCAGTTAGTTCTTAGGAAGTAATTAGAAAGGAAATAGTCCAGAACAATTGTTCTGGACTATTCTTTTATCTTGAAAAATATGGAAGGCTTTTTAATCGTTCAAGTAGGGGACGACTAATGAAACTAATGGCAATAATCTTACCAAGATCAGGGAGGATAAAGGGAAGGACACCGACAGCTAGTGCCTTATCAAATGGCATCCCGGCAAGGAAGTGGAGGCTGAGAATACCTCCGACAAAGACGAGGGAGTCACCCAAGAGGTTGGCTAGGAAAATGCGAATGTAGCCACTATTTTGATGGATGAGATAAGATGTAAGTCCAGCATAGACAAGGTCGAACCAAAGATAGCCTGAACTTGGACCGACTAAAACGTGAAATCCAGCACCACCCCCTGCAAAAACAGGTAAACCAATGGCACCCAGCAAGAGATAGAGAGCTACAGATAGAACAGCTTCTCTGGGTCTAAAAACAGTAGCAATCAGACCGATCGCAAAGTTTTGCAGAGTGAAGGGGACAGGACCGATAGGGAGACTGATTTGTGCTAATACAGCGATGAGAGCAGCACCGATAGCAGGGATAGCATAGATATGAGCTTTTTTCAAAACTGTTAACCTCTTTTCAAAATTATAGTAACTATTATACTAATTTAGAAAGGAAAGTCAACCTATTTTTGGAATAAAGGTAACAATTTTGTAACGGCCGATTTTACAAGTAAAAAGAGACCTCAAGAGGTCTCTTACAATAATTAGCGCATGGTTACAAATTCTTCTGAGGCGGTTGGGTGGATAGCTACTGTAGCATCAAAGTCCGCCTTGGTAGCTCCCATCTTAATAGCAACAGCGAATCCTTGAATCATCTCATCCACTCCGTAACCAAGTCCGTGTAGGCCAACAACTTTTTCATCAGCACCGGCGGTGATGAGTTTGAAGCGAGATTCTTGACGATGGTTTGTAACGGCTGAGTACATAGATGCAAAGCTTGACTTGTAGACTTTGATGTTATCTTGGCCGTATTCTTTGATAGCTTGATCTTCAGTTAAACCGACTGTTCCGATTGCTGGGTGGGAGAAGACAACAGTAGGGATAGTCGTGTAGTCCATCTTAGCATTTGTTTTCCCGTTGAAGAGGCGTTCAGATAAGGTACGTCCTGCCTTGATGGCTACTGGGGTCAGTTCTTTCTCACCAGTAACATCTCCAAGAGCATAGATGCCATCTACAACAGTATTTTGGTATTCATCTACTTGGATAAATCCACGTTGGTTGAGTGTAACTCCAGCCTTTTCTAACTCAAGACCGTCTACATTTGGACGGCGACCGGTAGCCCAGATAACTTGGCTGGCAGTATGACTAGAACCGTCTTCAAAATGAATGGTAATACCTTGCTCCGTTTCTTCGAGCTTGACAGGTACCTTATGTGTGTGCAAAGGTAGACCTGTTTTTTCCATTTCATTGACAAGTCCTTCAACGATGTAGCTGTCAAAACCACGCAAGGGACGATCACGACGGACAAACAAATCCGTTTTTACTCCTAGCGCGTGGAGAACACCTGCTAATTCAACGGCGATATAGCCAGCTCCAAGAATCGCAACGGAGTCAGGAAGTTGCTCCCAAGCAAAGACATCGTCTGAGCTACCACCGAGTTCAGCTCCAGGAATAGTTGGGATGCTTGGACGAGCGCCAGTCGCAATCACGATATGCTTGGCACGAATCAATTCACCATTGACGCTGACTGTGTGGGAATCAACGAAATGAGCACGACCTTCAATCATATCAACCCCATTGCGCTTGAAACTTCCATCATAAGACGAGCGGGCACGATCGATGTAGGCTTCACGGTTTTGACGAAGTTTAGCAAAATCAAATTGAACATCTGAACTTGTAAAACCATAGTCAGGGCCGTAGTGGTGGAAGCTTTCAGCGATTTGCGCTCCATACCACATGATTTTCTTAGGAACACAGCCGACATTGACGCAGGTTCCACCTAATTTTTTCTCTTCGATAACAGCTGCTTTAGCACCGTGTTCGCCAGCGCGGTTCATAGTGGCAATGCCACCGCTTCCTCCACCGATGGCGATGATATCATATTCTCTCATAGAAAACTCCTTATAGCTTTGATAGTCATATTCTATCGTTTTTATTTTTTGAATGCAAAAATCTGCTACGATAAAAAAAATTATAAAAACGCTTGCCAAATTCAAAAAGATGTTGTATTATATACCTAGCACAATAATCCAATAAACGAATACCGAACGAAATAATGATCCTGAATTGTCATTGTTTCCATCTGAACTGTCATTGTTTGGGCTTGGTGTTTCTGATATAATGGTTTTTGTAAGGCAAAAGAATAAAGGAGCTTAAAAATGAAAAGAAATAAGAAGGCAAAAAAATGGCAATTATACACAGCGATTGGTGTTGCCAGTGCTATTGTTATCGGTGCTGCGGGGATTTTGATTTTTAGACAACCTTCCCAGTCAGCAGTCAAGGAGGAAACCTCTCATATCGTTACTGCTAAGGAAGGTTCTGTTGCTTCATCGGTTCTCTTATCAGGTACGGTTACAGCAAAAAATGAACAATACGTTTATTTTGATGCTAGTAAGGGAGATTTAGATGAAATTCTCGTTTCAGTCGGGGACAAGGTCGAAGAAGGGCAAGCTTTGGTCAAATACAGCAGTGCAGATGCTCAAGCTGCCTATGATGCAGCTGATCGTGCAGTTGCAAAGGCAGACCGTCATATCGAGGAGTTAAACAAAGCTCGTGAGAATGCATCAGCTACACCAGCTTCTCCACAGGTTCCAATAGAAGCTGGACTCCCAGAACAAGCGCAAGCAGCGACTTCTTCAGTATCTTCTATTGATTCTCAAATCAGTGATGCCAAGGATAACCGTGCAGATGCTGTTGCTCAACTCAACAAGGCTCAAGCTCAGCTAGATGCTGCAACTGTCCTCAGTACACTAGAAGGGACTGTAGTTGAAGTTAATCGTAATGTTTCCAAAACGCCAACAGGTAATAGCCAAGTGGTAGTTCATGTTGTAAGTAATGAAAACTTGCAGGTCAAAGGGGAGTTGTCTGAATACAACCTTGCCAACCTCTCTGTAGGGCAAGAAGTTACCTTTACTTCTAAAGTGTATCAAGATAAGAGTTGGACTGGTAAGATTAGCTATATTTCTGATTATCCTAAAAACAATGGAGAAGCAGCAAATGCAGCCCTTGGAGGAAATACTGGCTCTAAGTACCCTTATACTGTTGATGTGACCAGCGATATCGGTGAGTTGAAACAAGGCTTCTCTGTCAGTGTGGAAGTCAAAAACAAGAGTAAAGCCATCCTTGTTCCTTTGGCAAGTGTTGTTACCGAAAATGACAAAAACTATGTCTGGCTCGTTGACGACCAGAAAAAAGCGAAGAAGGTAGAAGTTACTTTGGGGAATGCGGATGCAGACAACCAAGAAATTACTTCAGGTTTGACAGACGGAGCCAAGGTCATCAGTAATCCAACATCTTCCTTGGAAGAAGGAAAAGAGGTGAAGGCTGATGAAGAAACTAATTAGTCTCAAAAATATCTGTAGGAGTTATCGAAATGGTGACCAAGAACTGCAGGTCCTTAAAAATATCAATCTAGAAGTTCATGAAGGTGAGTTTGTTGCCATTATGGGACCTTCTGGTTCTGGTAAGTCTACGTTGATGAATACCATCGGAATGTTGGATACACCAACTAGTGGAGAGTACTATCTTGAAGGTCAAGAAGTGGCAGGTCTTGGAGAGAAACAATTGGCCAAGGTCCGCAACCAGCAAATCGGCTTTGTCTTTCAGCAGTTCTTTCTCTTGTCCAAGCTTAATGCTCTTCAAAATGTCGAATTGCCCTTGATTTACGCTGGTGTTTCGGCTTCAAAACGTCGGAAATTGGCTGAGGAATTTCTGGAAAAAGTTGAGCTGACGGAGCGCAGTCATCATTTGCCTTCCGAGTTATCAGGTGGTCAAAAGCAACGTGTAGCGATTGCGCGTGCCTTGGTAAATAATCCCTCTATCATCCTAGCGGACGAACCCACAGGAGCCTTGGATACCAAGACAGGAAATCAAATCATGCAGCTGTTGGTGGAGTTAAACAAGGAAGGGAAAACCATTATCATGGTCACGCACGAGCCTGAGATTGCTGCTTATGCCAAACGCCAAATTGTCATTCGTGATGGGGTCATCTCGTCTGACAGCGCTCAGGTGGAAAAGGAGGAAAACTAAGATGCAGAATCTGAAATTTGCCTTTTCATCCATCATGGCCCACAAGATGCGTTCCTTCCTCACCATGATTGGGATTATCATCGGAGTTTCGTCTGTCGTTGTCATCATGGCTCTGGGAGACTCCATGTCTCGTCAGGTCAATAAAAACATGACCAAATCACAGAAGGATATCCATGTCTTTTTCTCTCCTATTAAAAGCAAGGACGGTTCCTTTACGCAGAAACAATCCGCTTTGACAGTCAGTGGGAAAGAAGAGGATGTTCATGTTGAACCACCAAAACCACTAGAATCCTGGGTCAAGGAGGCTGCTAAACTTAAAGGAGTAGACAGCTACTATGTCACCAACTCGACCAACGTCACCCTATCTTATAAGGATAAGAAAGTTGAACGAGCGACTCTGACAGGCGGAAATAGCACTTACATGAACGCAGTTGAAAATGAAATCGTTGCGGGTAGAAGTCTAAGGCCACAAGACTACAAGGAATTTGCCAGTGTGATTTTGCTGGACGAAGAACTAGCTAAGAGTTTGTTTGATAGTCCAGAAGCTGCGGTTAATCAAATCATCTCTGTCAATGAATTTAGTTACCGTGTTATTGGCGTTTATACTAGCAATGAAGCTAAAACTGCTAAAGCCTTTGGGATTGGTGGTCTTCCAATTACGACTAACATCTCTCTCGCAGCCAATTTTAATACTGATGAAATCTCGAACATCGTCTTTCGTGTCAATGATACTAGTCTAACGCAGACCTTGGGTCCGGAGTTGGCTCGAAAACTGACTGAGATTGCAGGTCTTCAACAAGGAGAGTACCAAGTTGCGGATGCAACTGCCGCCTTCCAAGAGGTACAACAACTATTTGGTTTTATGACCACCATTATCAGTGCCATCGCAGGAATCTCTCTCTTTGTCGGGGGAACTGGTGTTATGAATATCATGCTGGTTTCGGTGACAGAACGCACGCGGGAGATTGGTCTGCGGAAAGCTCTCGGAGCTACTCGGGCTAATATCTTGGTCCAGTTTTTGATTGAGTCTATGATCTTGACCTTGCTAGGTGGTGTCATCGGTCTTGGGATTGCTGCTGGAATGACCATGTTAGCTGGAGTATTGCTTCAAAACATGATTGCAGGTATCGAAGTTGGGGTTTCCCTCCCAATCGCTCTCTTTAGCTTGGCTGTGTCAGCAAGCGTTGGGATGATTTTCGGAGTCTTGCCAGCTAATAAAGCGTCTAAGCTCGATCCAATCGAAGCTCTTCGTTATGAATAAGATATAGAACAGAAAAAACAAGATGGACATTTGTCTGTCTTGTTTTTGTATGGAATTTCCTATCGAAAATCACTAAAAATATGATATAATGAAGTGTTAGAAAAACAGGTTTCATTTGCCTGGAAAGGAAAAATTATGTCTGAAAAGAATTTTTATATTACAACACCGATTTACTATCCATCTGGTAAACTTCATATCGGTTCTGCCTACACAACCATCGCTTGTGATGTCCTAGCTCGCTACAAACGCCTCATGGGCTTCGATGTCTTTTATCTGACAGGTCTTGACGAGCATGGTCAGAAAATCCAGCAAAAAGCGGAAGAAGCTGGCATCACACCACAAGCCTATGTTGACGGGATGGCAGTTGGAGTTAAAGAACTCTGGCAATTACTAGATATCTCATACGATAAATTTATCCGTACAACTGATGACTATCATGAAAAAGTAGTGGCTCAGGTCTTTGAACGCTTGCTTGCTCAAGATGATATCTACTTGGGTGAATACTCTGGTTGGTATTCAGTTTCAGATGAGGAATTCTTTACAGAAAGTCAGCTTGCTGAAGTTTTTCGTGATGAAGCTGGAAATGTGACAGGCGGTATTGCTCCATCAGGTCACGAAGTGGAATGGGTTTCTGAAGAGTCTTATTTCCTTCGCCTCAGCAAATACCAAGATTGTTTGGTAGAATTTTTCAAATCGCACCCTGACTTCATCACTCCAGATGGTCGTCTTAATGAAATGTTGCGTAACTTCATCGAGCCAGGTTTGGAAGACTTAGCGGTTTCTCGTACAACCTTTACCTGGGGTGTGCCAGTCCCTTCCAATCCAAAACACGTTGTCTACGTTTGGATTGATGCCCTTCTTAACTATGCGACTGCTCTTGGTTACGGTCAAGAGGATCATGCTAACTATGATAAATTCTGGAATGGAACAGTCTTCCACATGGTCGGAAAAGACATTCTTCGTTTCCACTCCATCTACTGGCCAATCCTTCTCATGATGTTGGATATGAAATTGCCTGACCGCTTGATTGCCCACGGTTGGTTCGTCATGAAAGACGGCAAGATGTCTAAGTCTAAAGGGAATGTCGTTTACCCTGAAATGTTGGTAGAGCGTTATGGACTGGATCCACTTCGTTACTACCTCATGCGTAGCCTTCCAGTCGGTTCAGATGGAACCTTCACTCCAGAAGACTATGTCGGCCGTATCAACTATGAATTGGCCAATGACCTTGGAAACCTCCTTAACCGTACGGTTTCTATGATTAACAAGTATTTTGATGGGCAAATCCCTGCCTATGTAGAGGGTGTAACAGAGTTTGATAATGCTCTTGCTGAGGTTGCAGAACAATCAATCGCAGGCTACCATACACACATGGAAGCCGTTGATTACCCACGTGCCCTTGAAGCAGTCTGGACCCTTATCTCTCGCACTAACAAATACATCGATGAGACAGCCCCATGGGTCTTGGCTAAGGATGAAGAGCACCGTGACCAATTGGCAAGTGTCATGAGCCACTTGGCAGCCAGCCTTCGTGTCGTAGCTCACATGATTGAGCCATTTATGATGGGAACTAGTCGCGCTGTATTGGCACAACTTGGTCTAGCAGAAGTTTCTAGCCTAGAAAACTTGAGCTTGGCAGATTTCCCTGCAGGTGTGACTGTTGTTGCCAAAGGAACACCAATCTTCCCACGTCTCGACATGGAAGAAGAGATTGCCTATATCAAGGAACAAATGGAAGGCAACAAACCAGCCGTCGAAAAAGAATGGAATCCAGATGAAGTTGAACTCAAACTCAACAAGGATGAAATCAAGTTTGAAGACTTTGATAAGGTCGAGATCCGTGTCGCAGAAGTCAAAGAAGTGTCTAAAGTTGAAGGTTCTGACAAGTTGCTTCAATTCCGACTAGATGCTGGTGATGGTCAAGACCGTCAAATTCTCTCAGGAATAGCTAAATACTACCCAAACGAACAAGAATTGGTCGGCAAGAAAGTCCAAATCGTTGCCAACCTCAAACCACGCAAGATGATGAAAAAATATGTCAGCCAAGGCATGATTCTCTCAGCTGAACATGAAGGCAAGTTAACCCTTCTCACAGTTGATCCAGCTGTACCAAACGGAAGTGTGATTGGCTAATAGCAAAAAACCAACGTTATACACGTTGGTTTTTCTTGTTATGTGCGAGATTTTCTAAGAAGTGGTCCATCTCCTTTTGAGACCGGAGGACAATTACTTTCTCTGGATAGGTTTCTTGAACCCGTTGATAGCGTTCTTTAGCAGTTTTGGTCCGCCCATCCCAGAGAATCCATCTGATAAATTCCCAGTCAAAGCGTTCAGGGCAACCTGCAGCCATACTTTCTCTGACCTTGCCTCGGTATGTGAGATACCGTTTAAAGGCTCGAAAGAGACAAGTCCATGGTGAAAAATTGAGAAAGATGATTTTGTCAGCTTCCAGCATTCTTTCTTCATAGCAACACCAAGAGTAGTTACCATCAATGACCCAAGCTTCATGCTTTGTGAGAAAGTTTTTCATCTCGCCCAACATCCATTCGCGGTCACTGTCTTGCCAACCAGGTTGAAATTGGAGTGTGTCCATATGCAGTTTGGGGATAGAGTAGTAGTTTGATAACGTTTCAGCTAGAGTTGACTTGCCGGCTCCAGAATATCCTATGATTGCGATTTTCATTTTCTACCTTTTCTGATTAGAGGACAAAAAAACAGCCTCTATGGACTGTTTCTTATTTAGCAAGTTTAGCTGAAAGACGAGCTTTATCGCGGCTTGCTTTGTTTTTATGAATCAAACCTTTAGTTTCTGCTTTGTCGATAGCTGAGCTAGCAGCACGGAAAAGTTCTTCAGAAGGGTTTGCTTCGAAAGCTTTGATAGCAGTACGCATAGCTGATTTTTGAGCTGAGTTTTTTTCGTTTTGTTTAACGTTCAATTCAGCGCGTTTGATAGCTGATTTAATGTTTGCCAATGTTCTTACCTCCATATTTACTAACTATACTATTATATCTGAAAACTTAGGTTTTGACAAGGGGAAATTATTTTTTTAGGTAAATTTCATCGATTTCATGGTTTTTGGTCTTGTGGAGAATGACCTCGGCGCGATTCCTTGTCGGTTCGATATAGTTTTGTAGATTTGTGAGATTAATGCTGGTCCAAACCTGGTGAGCAAATGCTTCAACTTCTCCAATTGGCATTTGAGTAAAACGGTGGTAGTAGCTGTTGGAATCATTTTGGGCAAAGCTGAGCAGCTTTAAGAAACGATCCAGATACCAGCTTTCAATGTCCTCGACAGCAGCATCCACATAGATGGAGAAATCAAAGAAATCAGTAATGTAAAGGCGCTCATTTTGAGGGTTTTGAAAGACATTGATGCCTTCGACAATGACAAAATCAGCAGCTTTGACACGTTGTTTCTCTCCAGGAACGATGTCATACACTTCATGAGAATAGACAGGAATATCGACATCTTGCCCATTCTTTAGGCGGTCAAGAAAATTCAGCAAGGTTTCCATATCATAACTTTCAGGAAAACCTTTGCGATTTAAGATATCTTGGTCAATCAAGGTTTGATTGGGATAGAGAAAACCGTCAGTTGTCACCAATTCTACAGTAGCATCCGGGAGAGTACGTGATAAAAGAATCTGAAGTAAGCGACTAGTAGTTGATTTTCCCACAGCAACACTACCAGAAACCCCAATGATAAAAGGCTGAGATTTACTTTCGCGTTGGAGAAAAATTCCTTTTGAAAAGGCCAAATCATCCTTGGTGCGCTTGTAAATATGGATAAGATGAACTAGGGGAAGATAGACATCTGTTACGTCCTGTAGACTAATCTGGTCATTGAAACTCTTGATGGATTCTAACTCTTCCTCTGTCAAGGGAGGGGTTGTTTTGCGATGCAATGATTGCCAAGTCTGGCGACTGATTTTTTCAAAATGTAAAAATTCGTTGGTCATTTGTTTTCCCCTAGATATTTTGTTTATCATACCATAAAAAGCTAAAAAGATAAAGCGGTTTCTTGATGGTAGTAAGTCAATATCGTATAATAGAGGTAGATGGAGGTTGAATAATTTAATGATGAGATAGGGAATGGTTTCTGAAGACTTATCAGTTATTAAAAGTGAGCTTTTTGGTTCACAATTTATTGGAGGTGTGTCATGAAAATCTTAAAACGTTATATATTGGAACTCTGTTTTATTTTAAGTTTTGCACTACCTTTTATAAGGGGAGCGAATGCGGATAATGGTAGACGCTTTGTAGAAACCTATTACGGTTTTACCTTCTTAATGGATCATCTCCTTGTAACAGTTGTCTTTATCTGTTCGCTCTTGATTGCTTGGCTACTAAAAAAACGGTGGACGAAATGGCTTGCTGCTGGTAGTTATCTATTTTTGATTTTGTGGATTGCTACAGAAGGATATCTATTCCGTATGTCACTAGAAGATTTGATACGACTTTGGACAAGTTTGGAAATCTTGACACAAACTTATCAGTTGGGTTTTTATCTAAACATCATATTGGGAATCTTGTTGATAATAAAGTATTTTAAGGTTAAGAAATAGTAATAAAATGCGCCCGATTGCAGACGAACTGTTTTTTCCTGACTATGATAATTTGTAGTTCCCGATAGATTGTAATGTATTTCTAATAATTGAAAGAGATTGAAGAAAAGGTTTTTTGACTAGAATTCTTCAGTCTTTTTCATTTGATCATCACTTTGTAAACGATTTACAATTCAAGCCAAATTATGGTAAAATAGTTTTATGAGTAAAATGTATTATGCAGAAAATCCTGATGCTGGTCACGACATTCATGAGTTGAGAGTGGAGTTGTTGGGAGAAAACATGACCTTTTTGACGGATGCGGGTGTTTTTAGCAAGAAAATGGTTGACTTTGGGAGTCAGCTCTTGCTCAAGTGTCTAGAGGTTAACAAAGGAGAAACTGTTCTTGATGTAGGTTGTGGTTATGGGCCATTGGGTTTGTCGTTAGCCAAGGCTTATGGAGCTCAGGTAACCATGGTCGATATCAATAATCGTGCCTTGGACCTAGCGCGACAAAATGCTGAACGTAATAAAGTAGAAGCAACGATTTTCCAATCCAATATCTATGAACAAGTTGAAGGGAAGTTTGACCATGTTATTTCCAATCCGCCGATTCGAGCGGGCAAACAGGTTGTTCATGAGATTATCGAAAAGAGCAGAGATTTCTTGAAAGACGGAGGAGATTTAACCATCGTCATTCAGAAAAAACAAGGAGCTCCAAGTGCTAGAAATAAGATGGAAGACGTTTTTGGCAATTGTGAAATCGTAAAGAAAGATAAGGGATACTATATCCTTAGAAGTGTGAAAGAATGAGAGCAGTTGATTTAATCCAAAAGAAACGAGATGGTCAAGAACTGACTGCAGCTGAAATCAAATGGTTGGTAGAAGGCTATGTTGCTGGAACTGTTCCAGATTATCAGATGTCTGCTTTTGCTATGGCTGTTTATTTTAAAGGAATGACCACACGTGAGATTTCTGATCTGACGATGAATATGGTCAAGACAGGTCAGGAGTTTGATTTGTCAGCTATTGATGGGGTTAAAGTTGATAAGCATTCGACTGGTGGTGTAGGTGATAAGGTGACCTTAATCTTGGCTCCCCTTGTTGCGAGTTTCGGCGTGCCTGTTGCTAAGATGAGTGGTCGAGGTCTCGGCCATACTGGTGGGACAATTGATAAATTGGAGTCCATTAAGGGCTACCAAGTCGAGCGAAGTCAAGAGGATTTCATTCGTCAGGTACAGGATATTGGTGTATCTGTCATTGGGCAGTCCGATCAGCTGGTTAAAGCAGACAAACTTCTCTATGCCCTCCGTGATGTGACAGCAACTGTCGACACGATTCCTTTGATTGCTAGTTCGGTGATGAGTAAGAAAATTGCTGCAGGAGCGGATGCCATTTTGCTAGATGTAACGGTCGGTGAGGGTGCCTTTATGAAGACGGTTGATGAGGCACGCGAATTGGCTCAAACCATGGTGGATCTTGGTAAGGCAGTTGGTCGAAAGACGGTAGCAGTTATTACCGATATGAGCCAACCCTTGGGAAGAGCCATTGGGAATCGTCTCGAAATCCTTGAGGCAATCGAGATTCTTCAAGGAAAAGGTCGAGAAGATATTAGTCACTTTATCTGCGAGTTAGCTCAGATTATGCTTGGATTGGCTGATGTTGAGAAAACGATCGAGGAAATCCGTCAACACCTGGAAAATGGCCAAGCACTGGCTAAGTTTGAAGAAATGGTAACAGCACAAGGCGGTGATTTAGAAGATCTTTATCGCCCCGTCAAAGTTGCCCATGTGGTGGAAATTCCAGCTCAAGATACGGGTGTTATTTCAGCTCTTCCTGCAATGGAATTTGGACTCTATGCCATGAGACTAGGAGCTGGTCGTGCAGTCAAGTCTGATGACTTGGACTATGAAACAGGGATTGTTTTTGAAAAGAAAGTTGGAGACTCCGTTCAAAAGGGTGAAATTGTTGCAAAAGTTTATACAAATGGAAAAATTTCTTCTGAACTAGTTACAGAATTTCAAAAATATGTTAAAATAAATGATGGAGTGCAAAGTTTGCGAGAAATTATAGAAATTATCTCATAAAACCAGGGAGAATCCGAATATGAAGTTAAATAAATATATCGATCATACGCTTTTAAAGCAAGATGCAAGTCAAGAACAAATTGATCGTTTGCTATCTGAAGCGCGTGAGTATGACTTTGCCAGCGTTTGTGTTAATCCTACATGGGTTAAACATGCGAAAACAGGGCTTGAAGGCTCAGATGTAAAGGTTTGTACAGTAGTAGGTTTTCCTTTGGGAGCAACAACTTCTACAGTGAAAGCTTTTGAAACAAAAGAAGCTGTCCAAAACGGCGCAGATGAGATTGATATGGTTATCAATGTTGGTGCCCTCAAATCAGGCAATCTGGATTTAGTTGAATCGGACATCCATGCTGTCGTAGAAGCAAGTGGTGACAGGTTGGTTAAGGTCATTATTGAAGCTTGCTTGTTGACAGACGATGAAAAGGTTGTGGCCTGCCAATTATCCCAGAAAGCAGGCGCTGACTTTGTCAAAACATCAACTGGATTTTCAACTGGTGGTGCCACTATTGAGGATGTTCAGCTGATGCGTGAAACAGTCGGGCCAGATATGGGAGTTAAGGCAGCTGGTGGAGCTCGTTCATATGCAGATGCTGTCGCTTTTGTGGAAGCAGGCGCTACCCGTATCGGAACATCTGCTGGTGTAACAATCTTAAAAGGAGAATTGGCAGATGGCGACTACTGAGTTGATTGAACTAGCAATTGAAACCAGCAAACAAGCCTATGTCCCCTATTCTCATTTTCCCATAGGTGCTGTTTTAGTAGCCAAGGATGGTAGTATTTATACGGGTGTGAACATCGAGAATGCTAGTTATCCCTTGACTAATTGTGGAGAACGTACTGCTATTTTTAAAGCAGTTTCGGAGGGGCAACGGGAGTTTTCAGAATTGATTGTCTACGGACAAACTGAAAAACCAATCTCGCCATGTGGTGCTTGCCGCCAGGTCATGGTTGAATTTTTTGAACAAGATCTAAAAGTGACTTTAGTCGCTAAAGATAAATCGACGGTCGAGATGACGGTCGGGGAGTTACTTCCATACTCATTTACAGACTTAAACTAGTCTGAGTCACTCTCTGAGTGATGCGGTCCTTGTGGCCAACCAATCCATACTTGCAACATCGTTGCACATCTTATTTAGGAGGTTCAGTAATGAACAAGAAACAATGGCTAGGCCTTGGTCTAGTTGCAGTAGCAGCAGTTGGACTTGCTGCATGTGGTAACCGCTCTTCTCGTAACGCAGCTTCATCTTCATCAGAAATGAAGACCAAAGCAGCAATCGTAACAGATACTGGTGGTGTTGATGATAAATCATTTAACCAATCAGCTTGGGAAGGTTTGCAAGACTGGGGTAAAGAACACAATCTTTCTAAAGATAAAGGTTACACTTACTTCCAATCAACAAGCGAAGCAGACTATGCTAACAACTTGCAACAAGCGGCTGGAAGTTACAACCTGATCTTCGGTGTTGGTTTTGCCCTTCACAATGCAGTTGAGGAAGCAGCAAAAGACCACTCTGACCTAAACTATGTCTTGATTGATGATGTGATTGAAGGTCAAAATAATGTTGCGAGCGTAAGATTTGCGGATAATGAAGCAGCTTACCTTGCTGGTGTTGCAGCAGCGAAAACTACGAAAACAAAACAAGTTGGTTTTGTAGGTGGTATCGAATCTGAAGTTATTTCACGTTTTGCAGCTGGATTCAAAGCTGGTGTTGAATCAGTAGACCCATCTATCAAAGTCCAAGTTGACTACGCTGGTTCATTTGGTGATGCTGCCAAAGGTAAAACAATTGCAGCAGCTCAATACGCTGCCGGTGCAGACGTTGTCTACCAAGCGGCTGGAGGTACAGGTGCTGGTGTCTTTGCTGAAGCAAAATCATTGAACGAAAACAAAAATGAAGACGAAAAAGTTTGGGTTATCGGTGTAGACCGTGACCAAGCAGCAGAAGGTAAATACACTTCTAAAGATGGTAAAGAATCTAACTTTGTTCTTGTATCTACATTGAAACAAGTTGGTACAACTGTAAAAGATATTGCCAACAAAACAGAAAAAGGTGAATTCCCTGGTGGACAAGTGATTGTTTACTCATTGAAAGATAAAGGGGTTGAGCTAGCAGTAACAAACCTTTCAGAAGAGGGTAAAAAAGCTGTTGAAGATGCAAAAGCTAAAATCCTTGACGGAAGCGTAAAAGTTCCTGAAAAATAATGGATAAAAGTCATTTCTTAGGAAGCGGCCATTGGTCGCTTCTTTAAGAATTGAGGCAATTTTTGTCTCAATAGAGCTTGTTAATGTGATTAGCAGGTTTTATTGAAATAAAATAAACCTCTGAAAGGAAGAGCATATGGCACACGAAAATGTCATTGAGATGCGGGATATTACCAAGGTGTTTGGTGAATTTGTAGCAAACGACAAAATCAACTTGCAACTGCGAAAAGGTGAAATCCATGCACTTTTAGGAGAAAATGGAGCGGGTAAATCCACTCTGATGAATATGCTGGCAGGACTTCTTGAACCAACGAGTGGTGAAATTGTGGTGAATGGTCAGGTTGTAAAACTAGACTCACCATCTAAAGCCGCTGGTCTTGGAATTGGGATGGTTCACCAACATTTTATGTTGGTTGAAGCTTTTACAGTAGCTGAAAATATCATTTTAGGGAGTGAAATCACTAAAAATGGTGTTCTAGATATAGCTGGTGCTACTAAAGAAATCAAGGCTCTTTCTGAACGTTATGGTTTGGCAGTGGATCCTGCTGCTAAGGTGGCGGATATTTCCGTTGGAGCCCAACAACGTGTAGAAATCTTGAAAACACTCTATCGTGGTGCTGATATCCTTATCTTTGACGAACCTACAGCCGTATTGACTCCTTCAGAGATTGATGAGTTGATGGCAATCATGAAAAACCTCGTCAAAGAAGGGAAGTCCATCATTTTGATTACCCATAAACTGGATGAGATTCGTGCGGTATCGAATCGAGTGACAGTTATCCGTCGTGGAAAATCAATCCAGACAGTTGAAATCGCAGGGGCAACCAATGCAGACTTGGCAGAGATGATGGTTGGACGCTCAGTCTCCTTTAAAACGGAAAAACAGGCACCACAACCCAAAGAAGTGGTCTTGTCTATCAAAGACTTGGTTGTCAATGAAAACCGCGGTGTACCAGCTGTGAAGAATCTTTCTTTGGATGTTCGTGCTGGTGAAATTGTTGGTATTGCAGGTATTGATGGCAATGGTCAGTCTGAACTCATTCAAGCCATTACTGGTCTTCGTAAGGTTGAGTCAGGTAGCGTTGAATTAAAAGGCAAAGCAATCGTGGGGATGCATCCTCGACAAATTACAGAACTAAGCGTGGGGCACGTTCCTGAAGACCGCCACCGTGATGGCTTGATTTTGGAGATGATGATTTCAGAAAATATCGCTCTTCAAACCTACTACAAAGAACCACTCAGCAAAAATGGCATCTTGAACTATGCCAATATCACTTCACATGCTAAGAAATTGATGGAAGAATTTGACGTCCGTGCGGCAAGCGAATTTGTTCCAGCGGCAGCTCTTTCAGGAGGAAATCAACAAAAAGCGATTATCGCTCGTGAGATTGATCGTGATCCTGATCTCCTTATCGTCAGCCAGCCAACTCGTGGTTTGGATGTCGGTGCCATTGAATATATCCACAAACGTTTGATTGAAGAACGTGATAACGGTAAGGCTGTCCTTGTTGTCAGCTTTGAATTGGATGAGATTTTAAATGTCTCAGACCGAATTGCTGTTATTCACGATGGTAAAATTCAAGGTATTGTATCGCCAGAAACGACTAACAAACAAGAACTTGGTGTCTTGATGGCAGGTGGAAACTTGGGAAAGGAGAAGAGTGATGTCTAAAAAATTACAACAAATTTCGGTTCCCTTGATTTCCGTATTCTTAGGAATCTTGCTTGGAGCCATTGTCATGTGGATCTTCGGATATGATGCTATCTGGGGCTATGAGGAGTTGTTCTATACAGCTTTTGGTAGCCTCCGTGGGATTGGAGAAATTTTCCGTGCCATGGGTCCTCTTGTCTTGATAGGTCTAGGTTTCGCAGTTGCCAGTCGAGCAGGTTTCTTTAACGTCGGGCTTCCTGGTCAGGCTCTTGCGGGTTGGATACTCAGTGGTTGGTTTGCCTTGTCAAATCCAGATATGCCTCGTCTCGTTTTGATTCCATTAACAGTGATCATTGCTTTGATTGCAGGTGGAATTGTTGGTGCGATTCCAGGTATCCTCAGAGCTTATCTCGGTACGTCAGAGGTTATCGTGACCATCATGATGAACTACATTGTATTGTATGTGGGAAATGCCTTTATTCATGCCTTTCCGAAAGATATTATGCAAAGTACAGACTCAACGATTCGTGTTAGTGCCAATGCTACTTACCAGACACCATGGTTATCAGAGTTGACTGGAAATTCCCGTATGAATATTGGAATCTTCTTTGCAATCATTGCTGTAGCTGTGATTTGGTTCTTGCTCAAGAAAACGACTCTCGGTTTTGAAATTCGTGCAGTTGGTCTTAATCCCCATGCTTCAGAGTACGCTGGTATTTCAGCAAAACGTACAATCATTCTATCAATGATTATCTCTGGTGCTCTGGCTGGTCTTGGTGGAGCGGTCGAAGGTCTTGGAACTTTCCAAAACGTTTACGTTCAGGGCTCATCATTAGCTATCGGATTTAACGGGATGGCAGTTAGTTTGCTTGCTGGAAATTCACCAATTGGAATTCTCTTTGCAGCTTTCTTATTTGGAGTTTTGCAAGTAGGAGCACCGGGTATGAACGCAGCGCAAGTTCCGTCTGAGCTTGTTAGCATTGTAACAGCGTCTATTATCTTCTTTGTCAGCGTTCACTACATTATCGAACGCTTTGTCAAACCTAAAAAACAAGTTAAAGGAGGTAAGTAAGGATGTCTATTACAACATTACTCACCCTCTTGGTCTCTTCTATGCTGATTTACTCAGCACCACTTATTTTTACGAGTATCGGGGGAGTTTTCTCTGAACGCGGTGGTGTCGTTAATGTCGGTCTTGAAGGAATTATGGTTATGGGGGCCTTTTCTGGGGTTGTCTTTAACCTTGAGTTTGCAGAACAACTTGGAGCAGCTACTCCTTGGATTTCCTTGTTAGTTGCTGGTATCGTGGGAGCTATTTTCTCCCTCATCCATGCAGTCGCTACAGTTCATTTCCGTGCGGACCATGTTGTCAGTGGTACAGTATTGAACTTGATGGCTCCTGCCCTAGCGGTTTTCTTGGTTAAAGTTCTTTATAACAAAGGACAAACGGATAACTTAAGCCAGACTTTTGGACGTTTTGATTTCCCAGTTTTGGCTGATATCCCAGTGATTGGAGATATCTTCTTCAAGTCAACCAGTCTACTAGGTTATATCGCGATTGCCTTCTCTTTCCTTGCTTGGTTTATTCTCTTTAAGACACGTTTTGGTCTTCGCCTTCGCTCTGTTGGTGAACACCCTCAGGCAGCGGATACCTTGGGGATCAATGTCTACAAGATGCGATATCTTGGAGTTATCATATCAGGTTTCCTAGGTGGAATTGGGGGAGCGATTTATGCTCAATCAATCTCAGTTAACTTCTCAGTGACAACTATTGTCGGTCCTGGATTTATCGCTCTTGCTGCGATGATCTTTGGTAAATGGAACCCAATCGGTGCTATGCTTTCTAGTCTCTTCTTTGGACTTTCACAAAGTTTGGCAGTTATCGGTTCTCAATTACCTTTCCTACAAGGAGTGCCAGCGGTTTACCTTCAAATCGCCCCTTATGTCTTGACCATCCTTGTCTTAGCAGCCTTCTTTGGAAAAGCAGTCGCGCCTAAGGCAGATGGTATCAACTACATCAAGTCAAAATAAGCATACAAAAAAACGCCAGTTTCAAACTGGCGTTTTATTTTTTTGGATTTTGATGGGTTAGGTTCAATCCCCAAGGGACGAGATTTTCAGTTTTATTTTTGATACGTGTGATATTATCCCTGTGACGAATGATAATCAAGCTAGCAAGTGCTAGGATAATCAGAATGAAGAGAGGATCATAGCTGCTCAGGATAAATCCAAATAGTGGAAATAGGAGAACTCCGATAACGGCTGCGATAGAAGCGGTAACGCTAGACAGTGAAATCATACTACCTAGATAGAGGCTTCCAAAGAATACGATTGCTAGATAGAGACAGAAAACAGGCGCAAATCCGAAAATCACTCCAGCACTGGTTGCGACAGCCTTGCCCCCCTTAAATTCTGCAAAGATAGGAAAAGTATGTCCAATCACAGCCAAAAGTCCAAATACAAGAGGTGATACACCTTGAAGGTGGAAAAGGATTGGAAGGAGAGTGGCCAAGGTTCCTTTAAAGAAGTCAATCACAAAGGTTGCCATACCCGCTTTCTTACCTAAAATTCGGAAAGTATTGGTTGTTCCTGTGTTTCCAGAACCATGTTCACGCAGATTTGTTTGAAAGAAGATTTGTCCAATCCAAAGACCAGATGGAATCGAACCTAGCAGATAAGCTAAAATTAATAATACAAATGTCATCATAGACCTATTATACCATGAAACGGTATAGAAAGTCAGAGAATATCCTGTGAAATTGTGACAGCTGAAAGGGAAAAGCTTTGCAAAATCGCTAGAAAACCTGTAAAATAGAAAAGATGAACAAATAGGAGGTTCCTTGTGTCAAAAAAGGAAATCAATATTAATAACTACAATGATGACGCCATTCAGGTGCTAGAAGGGTTGGATGCGGTTCGTAAACGTCCGGGGATGTATATTGGATCGACTGACGGTGCTGGTCTCCATCACCTAGTCTGGGAAATTGTGGATAATGCAGTCGATGAAGCCTTGTCTGGATTTGGTGATCGCATTGATGTGACCATCAATAAAGACGGCAGTCTAACGGTTCAAGACCATGGTCGAGGGATGCCGACTGGGATGCATGCCATGGGAATTCCAACTGTTGAAGTTATCTTTACTATCCTTCACGCTGGAGGAAAATTCGGTCAGGGTGGCTATAAGACATCTGGAGGTCTCCACGGGGTGGGTTCTTCCGTTGTTAATGCCCTCTCAAGTTGGCTGGAAGTTGAAATCACCCGTGATGGAACGGTTTATAAACAACGTTTTGAAAATGGTGGAAAACCCGTTACAACCTTGAAGAAAATTGGTACAGCACCCAAGTCTAAGACAGGTACCAAGGTTACCTTCATGCCTGATGCGACGATTTTCTCTACGACTGACTTCAAGTACAATACCATTTCAGAACGACTCAATGAATCAGCCTTTCTCTTAAAAAATGTGACCTTGTCTTTGACAGACAAGCGAACAGATGAAGCAATCGAATTCCATTATGAGAACGGGGTTCAGGACTTTGTTTCTTACCTCAATGAAGACAAGGAAACCTTGACGCCAGTCCTATACTTTGAAGGCGAAGACAATGGTTTCCAAGTGGAAGTTGCCCTCCAGTACAATGATGGATTTTCAGATAACATCTTGTCCTTTGTCAATAACGTTCGTACCAAAGATGGTGGAACGCATGAGACAGGACTCAAGTCAGCCATTACTAAGGTCATGAATGACTATGCGCGTAAGACAGGTCTTCTCAAGGAAAAAGATAAAAATCTTGAAGGTTCAGACTATCGTGAGGGACTTGCAGCCGTTCTTTCTATCCTAGTTCCTGAAGAACACCTCCAGTTTGAAGGTCAGACCAAGGATAAACTAGGGAGTCCTCTGGCTCGTCCAATTGTCGATGGTATTGTGGCTGATAAGTTAACCTTCTTCCTCATGGAAAATGGAGAACTAGCTTCCAATCTCATTCGTAAGGCTATCAAGGCCCGTGATGCGCGCGAGGCGGCCCGCAAAGCGCGTGATGAGAGCCGAAATGGTAAGAAAAACAAGAAAGACAAGGGCTTGTTGTCTGGAAAATTGACTCCAGCTCAATCTAAAAATCCAGCAAAGAACGAGCTCTACCTAGTCGAAGGGGACTCTGCCGGTGGTTCTGCCAAACAAGGCCGTGACCGTAAGTTCCAGGCTATCTTGCCCCTTCGAGGTAAGGTCATCAATACAGCCAAGGCCAAGATGGCGGATATCCTCAAAAATGAAGAAATCAATACCATGATTTATACCATTGGTGCGGGTGTGGGAGCAGACTTCTCCATTGAAGATGCCAACTATGACAAAATCATTATCATGACCGATGCGGATACTGACGGTGCTCACATTCAGACCTTGCTCTTAACATTTTTCTACCGCTATATGCGTCCGCTAGTCGAGGCAGGACATGTCTATATCGCCCTCCCTCCTCTTTACAAGATGTCCAAAGGCAAAGGCAAGAAAGAAGAAGTGGCCTATGCTTGGACGGACGGAGAGCTAGAAGAACTACGTAAGAAGTTTGGTAAAGGTGCTACCCTCCAACGCTACAAGGGACTTGGTGAGATGAATGCGGACCAACTATGGGAAACAACTATGAATCCAGAAACTCGTACCCTCATCCGTGTCACAATCGAAGACCTAGCACGCGCAGAACGTCGTGTCAATGTCCTTATGGGTGACAAGGTCGAACCACGTCGTAAGTGGATTGAGGATAATGTCAAGTTTACGCTAGAAGAGAGTGGGGCGTTTTGAAAGGATGAAGGAGGGAATATGGGTTATACCAAATACACAGATCAAGAATTTGAGGCATTAGAAAATGATGGTCAAATAAATATTATGGCTTTGTTTGGTAATGGAGTTGATATTCAACTCATGGAATATCTAGGTTCTCCGTATCGAACATCTTATCAAAATTTCTACAATTATCTTTGTTATAAAAATTTTGATAAAGATAATATAATCTTCCAAAAAATGACTAAAGATAAGAAAGAAAATGAAAGTAATCCTAGTATTAAACCAAATTGGAGTGATTTTGAGAACAGTTTAATTGAAATTTTCAACGAGAATAATTGTATTGATGCAAAGAAATTGACTGATGATTTTAATCAGTTTCAGGTTGAATTTTCTAATTTTTTAAATGAGATTATAACGCCTAATATGCTTGCTAGGTTAGGGAATGATAGTACTGAAAAAGGAATCGCTCTTAATTTTTTTACCCGTTTTTTAGGTGATTTAGATACGGAAAATTTCAATAAATTGGCTTTTCCTCGTAACACTAAACATTATTCTTTATTTAACTGGGAAATTTTAAATTTGAACTATACTTCGATGTTAGATAATATTTTATTCCTAGATAAAGGACAATTTGATCCGCATCCTCATAAGTTTGCAGATAGGCAGATTCAATTCTATCCCAATCCTCAAGATATTCCTGCTCCTGGTTATTCGGCTAAATCTGTTGATGGTTCTTGGGGACGCTTACCCGATTCGGATTTTAATAAAGACACTTGTTACTCTAGCTATTTGATAACAAATATCACTCATCCTCATGGTTATCAGAACGTTCCAAAATCAATGTTGTTTGGCTTTGACAATAAGGAACAAATAACAAATGAAAATAAAAGACCTTTAGCAAAGAATTTTTTAAAACCTTATTGGGCTCAGAATGATAAAAAATATAAATCATATTTCAATGATACTGATTTGTTTATATTGTATGGTTTATCACTCGGTGATAGTGACTTTTGGTGGTGGAATAATATTCTTAACTCACTTTTGGAGACAGATTCTGAATTGATTATTTATAATTACAATAGCAATAATGAATCCGATAGTGACACAATTAATAGATTTATTAATGTGGCAACCAACGAGAAACTGGATGATGGGAAACTAGATAAGCTTCATAAGAAAATTGCTATAGTTCAGTATAATTCTAAAACAAAGCTAAATGCTTTCAAATTGGATCGTTTGGATTCAATTCATGGTTATCCCAAATAATGAAATGACAATTTTCTCACCAGATTTTCGGACAAGCTCACCAGAGCGTGAATGAGTCCGTCCGCCTCAAGCTGCAAGAAATTTATGATTTCCTTGTGGATTTCACCTTCATCTGTGCTTACGCTTATCATGAAAGAACTCACAAGGTCAATCTTCGCGATCACCTCAACACCATCCGCAGCCGCTATAAAAAACGCAAGCCAGCTAAGAAGCGAGGGAAGAAGCGACGGAGAGCAACTAGAATATAATTAAATTTGAGTTGAAAAATTATTAGTGGTCGCATCGGATTTGAAAGGAGTAGAGAATGATAATCAGACCTGCAAGCACAAATGATTGTCAAGCTATTTATGCCCTTTATCAAAATGAAAAATGGATTTCTTTTACAGAGGAAAAAGTGACATCATTATTTTCAACAAATCTGTCCCATTACTTGGTAGTTGAAGAGAACCAGAAAATCCTTGGTTTTACTCGCTACTTGACAGATGAAGTCATGACGACCTTTTTAGCTGAGATTATCATTGATAAAGCCTATCGCGGAAAAGGATTGGGACGGCGATTGATCGCTGAAATTCATCAAAAATATCCTTTGACACGGATTGAATTAATATCTGAAGTAGATGGATTTTATCGGTCAATAAGTTTTAAGCCTGTTGGTACAGGATTTAGAAAATCTGAATGAAAGGAGACAGCCAATGATGCTTGACAACAAACTGGGTCTGACAGATTCGCTTGAACTAGACAAGATGGAAGAAAAAATCAGCAAAACCCGAGCGAAAGAGCTTTTTGAAAAGCAGCTTCTGGACGATAAAGCAGCTGGCACCTATGCGACTCTGGCCGTTATTCATAGCTTCTTATTGAAGAAATTTATGACTTCGCCGGCCAAATTCGGACAGTCAATCTCGCCAAAGGGAATGTTCGCTTTGCGCCTGTCATGTATCTAGCAGCTTCCTTGGAAAATATTGACAGGTTGCCTCAGCAGACCTTTGAGCAGATTGTCGAAAAGTACCTTGAGCTAAATATCGCCCGCCTTTTTCGAGAAGGGAACGGAAGAAGTATGAGGCTCTGGCTGGATCATCTCCTCAAGGCTGAGCTGGGGCAAGTCGTGGACTGGTCTCACGTGGACAAGGAAGATTACCTCCTAGCCACGAAGCGTAGCGCGGTATCGACTGGCGAACTCAAGTATCCCCTCTTGAATAATCAAACTGAAGACCTCACTCAGGCCTGTTTATTTAAGGGTGTGGATGCTTCATATTATTACGAAGGGTATAACCTTTACCAGACAGGGGAGATATAAAGTTCAAGTAAAGGTGATGATTATCTTTTGTAGGTAAACAATCGCTAAAACTATTGGAGGTGCTGGATTGATTACGTTATTAATGATGCCTTTTTTCCTTGTTCTCTTGGCCATTTTTGGAATTATATATGATTTAATGACTAATAAAGGTAGAAAAGAGTGTGCTCGCACAGTATCCTTGTTTATAATGAACATCCTCACTGTTGGTATCTGTCTATTAGATCTACCAATGGAAAGTAAACCATACTCAGGAATAGGGTTTATCTTATTTTATGCACTTGCCTTCACACCTTTGATGATTGTTTTCTCACTATATACCCTCTATCGGATTGGAAAACATTATAGGTATTTTAAGAGTAAGTTTGCTATAACACTCCTATTCAACGCTATTTTACTTTTCCTTCTTTCATTAGTAAATACTTTTGTATTATGGAGAAGCTTTCAAATATATCATAGAAACGATATGAATTTGTTTTATTTTATTTTAATCGTTTTGGGGATTTGTTCAACTATCCAATTGATAGTAGGAGAACTTGAGATGAAAAGAATACGAGGCATCCAAAAACAAGAGGAACAAGACGGCAATGAAAAATAATTCTATAAAAGATATGTGCAGACAACATAGAAGTGAAGCGCAAATGCTTGATCTAATTTTTCAAACCGCAAAAGTGCTCCAAGTCGAGGCTGTCGCCATGTCTGGTTCACGGACAAACCCAAAAGCACCAAAAGATGAGTTTCAGGATTACGACGTGATCTATGTCGTGGACGACTTAGATAATCTGACGAGTGACCTTTCTTGGTTGAATCAGTTTGGCAAGCGCATTATTGAGCAGCATAACGTACTTGAACATCGCCATCTGTATCTCATGCTATTTGAAGATGGAAATCGGATTGATTTGACCCTCTGTCCTACGGGGTATATTCAAGAGTGGGTGGATGGTGAGGCAGGATTCACCGTTTTAGAAGATGAGAAGGGATTATTTGAACCCTTCTTTCCAAGTCCTCAACGTTTTTGGACAAGCCCAGCTAGTGCGATTGATTTTGAAAAAGCTTGTAATGAATTTTGGTGGGTGTCAGCCTACGTGGTTAAAGGGATTTGTCGCAAGCAAGCCATCTATGCTACTGACCATCTCTACGGGATTTGTCAGCAAGAGTTGTTAAAAGTCTTTGCTTGGCAGGTCGCAAGTGATAGGGGAGAGGTCGATATCGGCAAGAACTACAAGTATCTTTTCCAGTATTTACCTACAGAGAAAGAGAAGGAATTCTCAGCTCTACTTGATTTTTCAAGTGTAGAGAAACTTACTCAGTCATTGTTTGCTACGATGCAACTTTTCCACAGAGAAGCTCAAATCCTTGCTCAAAAAATGGGATTTAACTACGATAAAGAAGTAGCTGAGAAGATGATTCAGTATGCTGAGGAGAGACTTTCAAATCACTAACTAAATAAAGTATATAATTTAAAAGATTAAACTACAGAAAAGATAGTTTAGTTATATATAGTAACTGAACATGGGACTAATTCCCGTAAAATATCTTTTACTGCATAAAAACTACTCTACATTCTTTGAAAGGAGTTGAACACGCCCTAAATGCTGTGTGAAAAAGATAAATTCTCTTGTGAGCATCGCTCACTGCAATAGTTTCCTATTTTCACTTTGCATTTTACGGGCTTTGTATCCTATATGAGTAACATTCAAAACATGTCCCTTGAGGACATCATGGGAGAGCGCTTTGGTCGCTACTCCAAGTACATTATTCAAGACCGAGCTTTGCCAGACATTCGGGATGGATTGAAGCCGGTTCAGCGTCGTATTCTTTATTCTATGAATAAGGATGGCAATACTTTTGACAAGAGCTACCGCAAGTCTGCTAAGTCTGTCGGTAACATCATGGGGAATTTTCACCCACACGGGGATTCTTCTATCTATGATGCCATGGTTCGTATGTCACAGGACTGGAAGAACCGTGAGATTCTAGTTGAAATGCACGGTAATAACGGTTCTATGGACGGCGATCCGCCTGCGGCTATGCGTTATACCGAGGCACGTTTGTCTGAAATTGCTGGTTATCTTCTTCAAGATATCGAGAAAAAGACAGTTCCTTTTGCTTGGAACTTTGACGATACCGAGAAAGAGCCGACGGTTTTGCCAGCAGCATTTCCAAACCTCTTAGTCAATGGTTCGACTGGAATTTCAGCTGGTTATGCTACAGACATTCCTCCCCATAATTTAGCTGAGGTTATTGATGCGACGGTTTACATGATTGACCACCCAACAGCCAAGGTGGACAAACTCATGGAATTCTTGCCTGGGCCAGACTTCCCTACAGGGGCTATCATTCAAGGGCGTGATGAAATCAAGAAAGCCTATGAAACTGGGAAAGGGCGCGTGGTCGTTCGATCTAAGACGGAGGTTGAAAAGCTAAAAGGTGGTAAGGAACAAATCGTTATCACTGAGATTCCTTATGAAATCAATAAGGCTAATCTCGTCAAGAAAATCGATGATGTTCGTGTCAATAACAAGGTGGCTGGTATTGCTGAGGTTCGTGATGAGTCTGACCGTGACGGTCTTCGTATCGCTATTGAACTTAAGAAAGACGCGAATACCGAGCTCGTACTCAACTATCTATTCAAATACACCGACCTACAAATCAACTACAACTTTAACATGGTGGCGATTGACAATTTCACACCTCGTCAGGTTGGAATTGTTCCAATCTTATCTAGCTATATCGCCCACCGTCGTGAAGTAATTTTGGCTCGTTCCCGCTTTGACAAGGAAAAAGCTGAGAAACGTCTGCATATCGTTGAAGGTTTGATTCGCGTGATTTCGATTTTGGACGAAGTCATTGCCCTTATCCGTGCTTCTGAGAACAAGGCTGACGCTAAGGAAAACCTCAAGGTCAGCTATGAATTCACAGAGGAGCAGGCAGAGGCTATCGTAACCTTGCAACTGTATCGTTTGACCAATACCGACGTGGTTGTCTTGCAGGAAGAAGAAGCAGAGCTTCGTGAAAAGATTGCTATGCTGGCGGCGATTATCGGTGATGAACGGACCATGTACAATCTCATGAAGAAAGAACTCCGTGAGGTTAAAAAGAAATTTGCGACTCCACGTTTGAGTACTTTAGAAGATACAGCAAAAGTCATCGAGATTGATACTGCTAGCTTGATTGTAGAAGAAGATACCTACGTTAGTGTGACCAAGGCTGGCTATATCAAACGTACCAGCCCACGTTCCTTTGCAGCTTCAACGCTGGAAGAAATTGGCAAACGTGATGATGATCGTTTGATCTTTGTACAAACTGCCAAGACAACCCAGCACCTCTTGATGTTTACAACTCTTGGGAATGTCATCTATCGACCAATTCATGAATTGGCAGATATTCGTTGGAAGGATATCGGAGAGCATCTGAGCCAGTCTATTACCAACTTTGAAACTAACGAAGAAATCCTTTATGCAGAAGTGGTAGATCAGTTTGATGATGCGACAACCTACTTTGCAGCAACTCGCCTTGGTCAAATCAAACGCGTAGAACGCAAAGAATTCTCTCCATGGCGGACCTACAAGTCGAAGTCTGTCAAGTATGCTAAGCTCAAAGACGAGACAGACCAAATTGTAGCAGTGGCTCCGATTAAACTAGATGATGTTCTTTTGATTAGTCAAAACGGCTATGCCCTTCGTTTCAATATCGAAGAGGTTCCGGTTGTTGGTGCCAAGGCTGCAGGTGTCAAGGCTATGAACCTGAAAGTAGATGATGCACTTCAGGCTACCTTTATCTGTAACACCTCATCCTTCTACCTCTTGACCCAACGTGGAAGCTTGAAACGCGTTTCTATTGAGGAAATTCCAGCAACCAGCCGTGCCAAACGAGGACTACAAGTCTTGCGTGAGTTAAAAAACAAACCGCATCGTGTCTTCTTAGCAGGAGCAGTTGCAGAACAAGGCTTGATTGGTGATCTTTTTAGTACAGAAGTAGAAGAAAACGACCAAACGTTACTTGTCCAATCTAACAAGGGAACAATCTATGAGAGCCGATTGCAAGATTTGAACTTGTCTGAACGCACTAGCAATGGAAGCTTTATTTCAGACACGATTTCAGATGAAGAAGTTTTCGATGCTTACCTCAAAGAAGTCTTTAAAGAAGATAAAGCAAATTCTTAAAAAGAATCAGTCCAGAGGGCTGATTTCTTTATGTTGAAAAAATTTTCAGAAAATTACAAATAATACTTGAAATTTTACTAGAAAAGTGTAGAATAGAACACATAGTTTGAATAGTATAAAGGAGAAACACATGACAGTTGCAATTGATTGGGAAAACCTTGGATTTTCTTATATGAAATTACCTTATCGCTATATCGCTCACTACAAAAATGGTCAATGGGATCAAGGAGAATTGACAGAGGATGCGACCTTGCATATTTCAGAGTCTTCTCCAAGTCTCCACTATGGACAGCAAGCATTTGAGGGATTGAAAGCCTATCGTACCAAGGACGGCAGTGTTCAATTGTTCCGTCCTGACGAAAATGCTAAGCGTTTGCAACGTACTTGTGACCGTCTTTTGATGCCACAAGTTCCAACAGAAATGTTTGTAGAAGCTTGTAAAGCAGTTGTGCGTGCAAATGAAGAATACGTACCACCATATGGAACAGGTGGAACTCTTTATCTTCGTCCACTTTTGATTGGTGTTGGGGATATTATTGGGGTTAAACCAGCAGAAGAGTATATTTTCACCATCTTTGCTATGCCAGTTGGAAATTACTTTAAAGGTGGTTTAGTTCCAACAAACTTCTTGATTCAGGATGAATACGACCGTGCAGCTCCGAATGGTACAGGTGCGGCCAAGGTGGGTGGAAACTATGCTGCTAGTCTCCTCCCAGGTAAAATGGCCAAGTCACGCCAATTTTCAGATGTTATCTACCTAGATCCATCTACACATACAAAGATTGAAGAAGTCGGATCAGCCAACTTCTTTGGAATCACGGCCTACAATGAATTTGTTACGCCATTGAGTCCATCCATCTTGCCATCCATTACCAAGTACTCTTTGCTTTACTTGGCAGAACACCGCTTGGGCTTAACTCCGATTGAAGGTGATGTCCCAATCGATAATTTGGATCGTTTTGTAGAGGCAGGTGCCTGCGGTACAGCAGCAGTTATTTCTCCAATTGGAGGTATCCAACATGGCGATGATTTCCATGTTTTCTACAGTGAAACAGAAGTAGGTCCTGTTACACGTAAACTCTATGATGAATTGACTGGTATCCAATTTGGTGATGTAGAAGCGCCTGAAGGATGGATTGTCAAAGTGGACTAAAAGACATGAAGTAAAGAAGAACTCCATAGCAGTTGTAAGGACTGAAATGGAGTTTTTTCTTGCTAGTTTGAGCATTTTCTTGTACAATAGAAAAAGTGAAAAGAGGTACAGTATGAGTAAAAAAGATAAGAAAATTGAAATTCAATTAACGGATGCAAAAGTGACTGTTGGAAAAGACAGCTATGAAGGATACGTTTTGACGATCGGGAAAAAGGTTATTGGCGAAATTGCCGAATTAGATAGCCAATTTGCCATCATAAAGAATGGAAATGTCGATAGTTTTTATAAAAAACTTGAAAAAGCTGTGGAAATTTTGATTGAAAACTATAATTTGATAAAATAATACTTGTTTTATTGAAAATTTCATGATATAATAGTTCTCGTTAAACATTGGAGAGATAGCGAAGAGGCTAAACGCGGCGGACTGTAAATCCGCTCCTTCGGGTTCGGGGGTTCGAATCCCTCTCTCTCCATTCATCAATGGGGTATAGCCAAGCGGTAAGGCAAGGGACTTTGACTCCCTCATGCGTTGGTTCGAATCCAGCTACCCCAGTTCTTAGGTAATAAATTCAAGATAAAAAGAAAAATATCTTAGGGTATTTTATTTTTATAATTGAAAGACGTGAACGATATGAACATGTCTTTGCGGGTGCTTAGGAAAAAAATTATAAGTATGTCAAGTTTGGAAAAACTTGATTGTTGGAGGATTTTTTAGATGAACGAATTTGAAGATTTGCTAAATAGCGTTAGCCAAGTTGAGCCTGGTGATGTTGTTAGTGCTGAAGTATTGACAGTTGATGCGACTCAAGCTAACGTTGCAATCTCTGGGACTGGTGTTGAAGGTGTCTTGACTCTTCGCGAATTGACAAACGATCGCGATGCAGATATCAATGACTTTGTGAAAGTAGGAGAAGTATTGGATGTTCTTGTACTTCGTCAAGTAGTTGGTAAAGATACTGATACAGTTACATACCTTGTATCTAAAAAACGCCTTGAAGCTCGCAAAGCATGGGACAAACTTGTAGGACGCGAAGAAGAAGTTGTTACTGTTAAAGGAACTCGTGCCGTTAAAGGTGGACTTTCAGTAGAATTTGAAGGTGTTCGTGGATTCATCCCAGCTTCAATGTTGGATACTCGTTTCGTACGTAACACTGAGCGTTTCGTAGGTCAAGAATTTGATGCTAAAATCAAAGAAGTTGATCCTAAAGAAAACCGCTTCATCCTTTCACGTCGTGAAGTTGTTGAAGCAGCTACTGCAGCAGCTCGTGCTGAAGTATTCGGTAAATTGGCTGTTGGTGATGTCGTAACTGGTAAAGTTGCTCGTATCACTAGCTTTGGTGCTTTCATCGACCTTGGTGGAGTTGACGGATTGGTTCACTTGACTGAATTGTCACACGAACGTAACGTCTCACCTAAATCAGTTGTAACTGTTGGTGAAGAAATCGAAGTGAAGATCCTTGATCTTAACGAAGAAGAAGGACGCGTATCACTTTCACTTAAAGCAACAACACCTGGACCATGGGATGGCGTTGAGCAAAAATTGGCTAAAGGTGATGTAGTAGAAGGAACAGTTAAACGTTTGACTGACTTCGGTGCATTTGTAGAAGTATTGCCAGGTATCGATGGACTTGTTCACGTATCACAAATTTCACACAAACGCATCGAAAATCCAAAAGAAGCTCTTACTGTTGGTCAAGAAGTTACTGTTAAAGTCCTTGATGTTAACGCTGACGCAGAACGTGTATCACTTTCTATCAAAGTTCTTGAAGAACGTCCAGCTCAAGAAGAAGGACAAAAAGAAGAAAAACGTGCTGCTCGTCCACGTCGTCCAAAACGTCAAGAAAAACGTGATTTCGAACTTCCAGAAACACAAACAGGATTCTCAATGGCTGACTTGTTCGGTGATATCGAACTTTAATCAAATTGATAATCACAAAATCCTTTGTTTAAAACAAGGGATTTTTCTTTTGTCTCTTTCCCATTTTTGATATAATAGTTCTATGTTAGATTCAGAAAAACAATCACAATATCAATTGTTAAATGAGGAACTCTCTTATTTGCTTGACGGTGAGAGCAATGTTCTTGCCAATCTTTCGAATGCTAGTGCCCTCCTAAAATCTCGCTTTCCCAATACTGTATTTGCAGGGTTTTATCTGTTTGATGGTAGCGAGTTGGTTTTAGGGACTTTTCAGGGTGGTGTTTCTTGTATTCGCATTCCGCTTGGGAAAGGCGTTTGTGGAGAAGCTGCTGAGTTTCAAGAGACTGTTTTAGTTGGCGATGTGAGCACCTATCCAAACTACATTTCTTGTGATAGTATGGCCAAGAGTGAAATCGTGGTTCCTATGCTCAAGAATGGTCAATTGCTGGGTGTCTTAGACCTGGATTCTTCACTTATTGATGATTATAATGCAATTGACCGCGATTACTTGGAACAATTTGTCGCTATTTTGCTTGAGAAGACAGAATGGGACTTTACGATGTTTGAGGAGAAAGCCTAATGTATCAAGCACTTTATCGAAAATATAGAAGCCAGACTTTTTCACAACTAGTAGGTCAAGAAGTTGTGGCTAAAACCCTAAAACAAGCAGTTGAGCAGGAAAAGATTAGTCATGCCTATCTTTTCTCAGGCCCTCGTGGGACTGGGAAGACCAGTGTAGCCAAGATTTTTGCCAAGGCTATGAACTGTCCGAACCAAGTGGACGGAGAACCGTGTAATAACTGCTATATCTGTCAGGCTGTGACAGAAGGTAGCCTAGAAGATGTTATCGAAATGGATGCGGCTTCGAATAATGGAGTTGATGAAATCCGAGAAATTCGGGATAAATCTACCTATGCTCCTAGTTTGGCACGTTATAAGGTCTATATCATAGACGAGGTTCATATGTTGTCTACTGGAGCTTTTAATGCGCTTTTGAAGACACTAGAAGAACCAACTCAAAACGTTGTCTTTATCTTGGCGACCACCGAATTGCACAAGATTCCAGCAACTATTTTATCGCGTGTCCAACGTTTTGAGTTTAAATCGATTCGAACGCAAGATATCACGGCACACATTCATCATATTTTAGAAAAAGAAAATATCAGTTCTGAGCCAGAGGCTGTGGAAATCATTGCTAGACGGGCTGAAGGTGGAATGCGGGATGCCTTGTCTATTCTGGATCAAGCCTTGAGTTTGACGCAAGGAAATGCTTTAACGACAGCTATTTCTGAGGAGATTACAGGCACTATTAGTCTATCAGCTCTAGATGACTATGTGGCTGCCTTGGCCCAACAGGAGGTCCCCAAAGCACTCGATTCTTTGAATCTTTTGTTTGAAAATGGCAAGAGCATGACTCGTTTTGTGACGGACCTCTTGCAGTATTTGCGGGATCTATTAGTTGTTCAGACAGGTGGCGAAAATACTCATCATAGTCCAGTTTTTATGGACAATCTAGCTCTTTCTCAGGAAAGTCTCTTTGAAATGATTCGAATAGCGACTGTGAGCTTGGCGGATATGAAAGCTAGCCTGCAACCTAAGATTTATGCTGAGATGATGACCATTCGTTTAGCTGAGATTAAGGCTGAACCAGTGCTTTCAGAAGCTGTCGAGAGTGAAATTTCTACACTAAGACAGGAGGTCGCTCGTCTCAAACAAGAACTTGCTAATGTTGGAACAGCTCCTAAACAAGTGGCGCCAGTCCCTAGCCGTCCAGCCACTTCCAAGACAGTCTATCGAGTAGACCGTAATAAGGTTCAGGCTATCCTACAAGAAGCTGTTGAAAATCCTGAATTGGCGCGGCAAAACTTGATTCGCCTCCAGAATGCATGGGGGGAAGTGATCGAAAGCTTAGCTGGTCCTGATAAGGCTCTGCTTGTTGGTTCTCAACCAGTTGCGGCCAATGAACACCATGCTATTTTAGCCTTTGAGTCTAATTTCAATGCTGGGCAAACCATGAAACGGGATAACCTCAATACCATGTTTGGCAACATCCTCAGTCAGGCGGCTGGATTTTCACCTGAAATCCTGGCAATTTCCCTTGAGGAATGGAAAGAGGTTCGTGCAGCATTTTCAGCTAGAAACAAGTCTTCTCAAGCTGATCAAGAGGCGGAAGAAGAAAGCCTGATTCCAGAGGGCTTTGAATTTCTGGCTGATAAAGTCATGGTCGAAGAAGACTAAAAGTGGATTTCATGGTACAATAATCCTATGACTAGACAACAATTTATCGTGATAGCACTATTTACCGCTGCTGAGACTTATTTTTTTAATGAAGCTTGGATGACTGGTCGCTATTTCGTGGCAGCCTTTTGGGCCATTCTACTTTTTCGAAATTTTAGGTTAAGTTATGTAATGGGGAAAATAGTAGATGCCATTGATCAGCACCTAAACCGCAAGGATTAGTCACTAGCTTCTAAACAAAATCAAAGCCTTTTAGGCTTTTTTTTGTTATACTAGTAGAGTATATTTATGGACCTTTTCTTGTATTTTTTAGAGAAATGTAAGTGATTTCTTTAAGGATAAAGGAAGTAGGCCAGAAAAAGAAAGGAACTATCATGTCAGTATTAGAGATCAAAGATCTTCACGTTGAGATTGAAGGAAAAGAAATTTTGAAAGGAGTCAATCTGACTCTGAAAACAGGAGAAATCGCAGCTATCATGGGACCAAATGGTACAGGTAAATCAACTCTTTCTGCAGCTATTATGGGGAACCCTAACTATGAAGTTACCAAAGGGGAGGTCTTGTTTGATGGCGTAAACATCCTTGAATTGGAAGTGGACGAGCGTGCGCGTATGGGACTTTTCCTGGCTATGCAATACCCATCTGAAATTCCTGGAATCACCAATGCTGAATTTCTTCGTGCAGCCATGAATGCTGGTAAAGAAGATGATAAAAAGATTTCAGTTCGTGAGTTTATCACTAAACTAGACGAGAAAATGGAATTGCTCAACATGAAAGAAGAAATGGCAGAGCGTTACCTCAACGAAGGTTTCTCAGGTGGTGAGAAAAAACGTAATGAAATTCTTCAACTCTTGATGTTGGAACCAACATTTGCCCTTTTGGATGAGATTGACTCAGGTCTTGATATTGACGCCCTTAAAGTTGTGTCTAAAGGTGTCAATGCCATGCGTGGTGAAGGCTTTGGTGCTATGATTATCACTCACTACCAACGTCTCTTGAACTACATCACACCAGACGTGGTCCACGTGATGATGGAAGGTCGTGTTGTCCTTTCTGGTGGTCCAGAATTGGCTGCACGCTTGGAACGTGAAGGATACGCGAAACTAGCTGAAGAACTTGGATATGACTACAAGGAAGAATTGTAATTCCCTCGTATCTTTTAGGAGAAGTAAATGACTAAAGAGAATATTAAACTTTTTTCAGAAATGCACGCTGAACCAAGCTGGTTGGCTGACCTCCGTCAAAAAGCTTTTGATAAGATTGAGAGTTTGGAATTACCAGTCATTGAGCGTGTCAAATTTCACCGTTGGAATCTGGGAGATGGAACCATCACAGAAAGTGAGCCTTCAGCAAATGTTCCTGACTTCACGGCTCTAGATAATCACTTGAAGTTGGTGCAAGTAGGAACGCAGACTGTTTTTGAACAAACTCCAGTTGAATTGGCTGAACAAGGAGTAATCTTTACAGACTTCCACTCAGCTTTAGAAGAAATTCCCGAACTTATCGAGAAATTCTTCATGTCATCTGTTAAGTATGACGATGACAAGTTGGCAGCCTACCATACAGCTTACTTTAACAGTGGTGCTGTTCTCTATATTCCTGATAATGTTGAGATTACAGAGCCAATCGAAGGAATTTTCTACCAAGACAGTGATAGCGATGTGCCATTTAACAAGCATATTATGATTATCGCTGGTAAAAATTCTAAGATTAGTTATCTTGAACGTCTAGAGTCACGAGGTGAAGGTAGTGCGAAGGCAACTGCCAATATCACAGTTGAAGTGATTGCTCGTTCTGGTGCGCAAGTGAAATTTGCAGCTATTGACCGTTTAGGTGAAAATGTCACTGCCTATATTAGCCGTCGTGGTAAACTAGGAAACGATGCAAGCATTGACTGGGCAATCGGTGTCATGAACGAAGGAAACGTCGTTGCGGACTTTGATAGCGACTTGATTGGAAATGGTAGCCATGCTGACCTTAAAGTCGTAGCTCTTTCAAGTGGCCGTCAGGTTCAAGGGATTGATACTCGAGTGACTAACTATGGTTGCAACTCAATCGGAAATATCCTCCAACATGGGGTTATCCTTGAAAAAGCGACCTTGACTTTCAATGGTATTGGGCACATTATCAAGGGTGCCAAGGGAGCAGATGCGCAACAAGAAAGCCGTGTTCTCATGCTTTCAGACCAAGCGCGTTCAGATGCCAACCCAATTCTTTTGATTGATGAAAATGACGTAACTGCAGGTCACGCGGCTTCTATCGGTCAGGTGGATCCAGAAGATATGTACTACCTCATGAGCCGTGGCTTGGATAAGGCAACTGCAGAACGCTTGGTTGTTCGTGGTTTCCTTGGATCTGTTATCGTTGAGATTCCAGTCAAAGAAGTTCGTGATGAAATGATTGCAACGATCGAAGAAAAATTGTCAAAACGCTAAGGGGAAGCCTATGTTAGATGTAGAAGCGATTCGCGAGGATTTTCCAATTTTAGACCAGATTGTCAACGATGAACCTCTGGTCTATCTGGACAATGCTGCGACGACACAAAAACCACTAGCAGTTCTGGAAACAATCAACCGCTACTATGAGCAGGACAATGCAAATGTTCATCGTGGGGTTCATACCTTGGCGGAGCGGGCGACAGCTTCCTATGAGGTGGCTCGTGAAACCATTCGTAAGTTTATCAATGCAGACTCTACAAAGGAAGTTCTCTTTACCAGAGGAACGACAACCAGCCTTAACTGGGTGGCACGCTTTGCTGAGGAAATTCTGACTGAGGGAGACCAGGTCTTGATTTCAGTAATGGAACACCATTCTAATATCATTCCATGGCAGGAAGCTTGTCGCAAGACTGGGGCAGAGCTTGTCTATGTCTATCTCAAGGATGGAGCTCTGGATATGGATGACTTGCGCGCTAAATTGACGGACAAGGTCAAGTTTGTTTCGCTAGCTCATGCCTCTAATGTCCTTGGTGTGGTCAATCCTATCAAGGAAATCACGAAATTGGCCCACCAAGTTGGAGCTATCATGGTAGTGGATGGTGCTCAATCTACGCCTCATATGAAGATTGATGTCCAGGACTTGGATGTGGACTTCTTCGCCTTTTCAGGTCACAAGATGGCTGGTCCGACTGGCATCGGTGTGCTTTACGGTAAAGAAAAGTATCTGGAACAAATGTCTCCAGTTGAATTTGGTGGCGAGATGATTGATTTCGTCTATGAGCAATCTGCTAGTTGGAAGGAATTGCCTTGGAAATTTGAGGCTGGAACGCCAAATATGGCAGGTGCTATCGGACTTGCTGCAGCAGTGGATTATCTGGAAAAGATTGGCATGGATGCCATTGAAGCGCATGAACAAGAATTGATTGCATACGTCTATCCAAAATTGCAGGCCATTGAAGGCTTGACCATTTATGGTTCGCAGGACCTGGCTCAACGTTCAGGTGTCATTGCCTTTAACCTAGGTGATCTTCATCCCCATGACCTAGCTACAGCACTTGATTATGAAGGAGTGGCTGTTCGTGCTGGTCACCATTGCGCCCAACCTTTGCTTCAGTATTTGGAAGTCCCAGCAACAGCTCGTGCAAGTTTTTATATCTACAATACCAAGGCAGATTGTGACAAGCTAGTCGATGCCCTACAAAAGACAAAGGAGTTTTTCAATGGCACTTTCTAAACTAGATAGCCTTTATATGGCAGTGGTAGCGGACCATTCGAAAAATCCCCATCATCAAGGGAAGTTGGATGATGCTGAACAAATCAGTCTCAACAATCCAACCTGTGGCGATGTCATCAACCTCTCTGTCAAGTTTGATGCAGAGGACCGTTTGGAGGATATTGCTTTTCTAAACTCAGGTTGTACCATTTCAACCGCCTCTGCTAGTATGATGACAGATGCTGTTTTAGGGAAGACCAAGCAAGAAATTCTAGAACTTGCAACCATCTTTTCTGAAATGGTTCAAGGTCAAAAGGATGATCGTCAAGACCAACTAGGCGATGCAGCCTTCTTATCAGGTGTTGCCAAATTCCCGCAACGGATTAAGTGTGCAACCCTAGCTTGGAATGCCCTTAAAAAAACGATTGAAAATCAAGAAAAACAGTAAGACAAGTTTCTTTTGTCTTATGAATCAGTAGAAATGAAGAATGAAAGAAAGGATATTATGGCTGAAGAAAGAGTAGAACCAAAACCAATTGACCTTGGTGAATATAAATTTGGTTTCCATGACGATGTAGAGCCTGTCCTATCGACAGGAAAAGGACTAAACGAAGGTGTTATTCGTGAATTATCTGCTGCTAAGGGAGAACCTGAGTGGATGTTAGAATTCCGTTTGAAGTCTTATGAAACCTTCAAAAAAATGCCTATGCAAACCTGGGGAGCAGACTTGTCAGAGATTGACTTTGATGACTTGATCTACTACCAAAAACCATCTGATAAACCTGCCCGTTCTTGGGATGAAGTTCCTGAAAAAATCAAAGAAACCTTTGAACGTATCGGGATTCCAGAAGCTGAACGTGCTTATCTAGCAGGTGCCTCTGCCCAGTATGAGTCAGAAGTGGTTTACCATAACATGAAGGAAGAGTTCCAGAAATTGGGGATTATCTTTACAGATACGGATTCTGCCCTCAAGGAATACCCAGACTTGTTTAAACAATACTTCGCTAAGTTGGTACCACCGACTGATAACAAGTTGGCAGCCCTCAACTCTGCAGTATGGTCGGGTGGAACCTTTATCTACGTGCCAAAAGGTGTCAAGGTAGATATTCCACTTCAAACCTACTTCCGTATCAACAACGAAAATACAGGTCAGTTCGAACGTACCTTGATTATCGTTGATGAGGGAGCAAGCGTCCACTACGTAGAAGGATGTACAGCACCAACTTATTCTAGCAACAGCTTGCACGCTGCCATTGTAGAAATTTTCGCTTTGGACGGAGCTTATATGCGTTATACTACTATCCAAAACTGGTCAGATAACGTTTATAATCTAGTAACGAAACGTGCCAAAGCATTGAAAGATGCGACTGTTGAGTGGATTGATGGAAACTTGGGTGCCAAAACAACCATGAAATACCCATCTGTTTACCTAGATGGGGAAGGGGCCCGTGGTACCATGCTTTCTATCGCCTTTGCCAATGCAGGGCAACACCAAGACACGGGTGCCAAGATGATCCACAACGCTCCACACACAAGCTCCTCTATCGTGTCCAAATCCATCGCGAAAGGCGGAGGAAAGGTGGACTACCGTGGACAAGTAACCTTTAACAAGAACTCTAAGAAATCTGTTTCTCATATCGAGTGTGATACCATTATCATGGATGACTTATCAGCGTCAGATACCATTCCTTTTAATGAAATTCACAACTCGCAAGTTGCTTTGGAGCACGAAGCCAAAGTATCTAAGATTTCAGAGGAACAACTCTATTACCTCATGAGTCGTGGTTTATCAGAATCTGAGGCAACCGAGATGATTGTCATGGGATTTGTCGAGCCCTTCACAAAAGAACTTCCAATGGAATATGCAGTTGAGCTGAACCGCTTGATTAGTTATGAAATGGAAGGTTCAGTCGGATAAATCCAAAAAGGAGAAGCAAATGGGATTCTTAAAAAAATTATTTGGTAATGTTGAAAAAGCGAATAAAGGTGAAATTCCTGTCGAGGAAATTGTTCCACCTTTTACAATTGATTTAGCAGAAGAAGCAGATGATTATTGGAGACAAATGGAACAAAACCTCTTGATAAACGCTGTAAAAGCTGCTGGTGGTCCTGAGACAGTAGAACGTGCTTTTGTTCTTGCTAATTTCAAGGAAAATCAAGAAACCTTTGAGCTCTTTTATCAGGTAAATGGTCAACTTCTTTCATGGAGAGAGATGGATGCGACTGTTGTTGATAAAATCAGCAATCAACTCCTTCCGCAAGCGACAGAAGTAGCGCGTGCAGTAAATGAAAATTATGAAGAGGCAAATGTACCAGTAATCCAGTACGCTATGCTTCAGTTTGAAACTGCAACCATGGCTTGGTTTGGTCGGAAGCTGACAACAGCTTCTCCAGAAGCCCAATTGACTTTTGAAGAATTGGTATCTGGTTGGCGCGCTATTTTGGAACAAGAAGTTCCAAATCGTTCTTTAGATAGTGACCGTCCCTTCCCTTACTTTGAAGTTTAAAAAATCCCAAATCCCTAAAAAACTTTCAATGGAGTATACTGAGCCTACTCGCTTGATTAGTAACAAATTGAAAGAATCAGTGGGTAAAAATGCAAATTCTGAACAGGAATCCTTTCTGTTCAGAATTTTTTTCAAAAAAGGACTTAATAAATATTCACAAAACTGCTTTTATATGGTAAAATAAAACAATTACATTTAGTGGAGATGAAGTATGAATATTTTTAGAACCAAGGATGTTAGTCTGAGACAGACAGAGATGCACCGCCATTTGAAGTTGTGGGATTTGATTCTTTTAGGAATAGGTGCTATGGTGGGGACGGGGATTTTCACCATTACAGGAACAGCAGCGGCTACCCTAGCTGGTCCATCACTAGTGATTTCCATTGTGATTTCTGCTCTATGTGTTTCTCTTTCAGCCCTCTTTTTCGCAGAATTTGCCTCTCGTGTGCCTGCTACTGGTGGTGCTTATAGTTACCTCTATGCGATTCTAGGAGAATTGCCAGCCTGGATTGCTGGTTGGTTGACCATCATGGAATTCATGACAGCTGTTTCAGGTGTGGCGTCTGGCTGGGCAGCTTACTTTAAGGGATTGCTCAGTAATTATGGTATCTCCATGCCCCAAGCCTTGAATGGAACCTTTAATCCTGAACAGGGAACCTATATCGATCTTCTGCCTATTTTAGTACTGACATTGGTAACGGGATTGGTTTTATTAAATTCTAAGGCAGCTTTGAGATTTAATTCGCTTTTAGTGGTCTTGAAATTCTCAGCTCTCGCCTTATTTATCCTAGTTGGTATTTGGTACATCAAACCTGAAAATTGGTCGAATTTTGCTCCCTTTGGTTTTGGTCAACTATATGGTGGAAGTACTGGGATTATGGCGGGCGCATCTTTGATGTTCTTTGGTTTTCTCGGATTTGAGTCTATTTCCATGGCAGTTGATGAAATTCAAAGTCCTCAAAAAAATATTCCCCGCGGAATCGTGCTTTCTCTGACAATCGTCACCATTCTCTATGCTTTGGTAACCTTAGTATTGACAGGGATTGTTCACTACAGTAAGCTCAATGTGGACGATGCAGTAGCATTTTCATTACGGAGTATTGGTATCGGCTGGGCGGCAAATTATGTTTCGCTTGTAGCCATTCTAACCCTGATAACCGTATGTATCTCTATGACTTATGCTTTGTCTCGGATGATTTATAGCTTAGCACGTGATGGACTTTTACCTCAAAGTTTCAAACAATTAAGCAAGACTAGTCGCGTTCCTAAAAATGCGACTCTCTTAACAGGAGTTGCTTCAGCTATTGCTGCAGGAGTGTTTCCTCTAGCCAGTATTGCAGCCTTCTTAAATATCTGTACGCTAGCTTATCTCATTTTGCTAGCCTACGGAATAATAAAACTCAGAAAGGATAAGGGTATGCCAAAAGAGGGAGAGTTTAAAACACCCTTGGTGCCACTTTTGCCAATCCTTTCCATTCTTATCTGTCTTTCCTTTATGCTTCAATATAGTCTAGATACCTGGATTGCCTTTGGCATCGCTCTTCTAGTTGGTCTAGTTATTTACTTTACTTACGGGTTCCGCCATTCAACCCTCGCAGAAGAAGAATAAAAGCTGGGAATTCCCAGCTTTTTTAATCTTTCACATAAGTAAATCCTTCACCCAGAATTTCATGAGCCTCAGTGATGGTGATAAAGGCTTGAGGATCAATTTTGTGAATCATATCTTTCATTTTAACGATTTCGTTTCGACCGACGATACAGTAGATAATTTTTAAATCCTTTTTGCTGTAGTAGCCTTGACCAGATATAAAGGTAACTCCACGTCCGAGTTCATCGTTAATCTCTTTGGCCAATTGATCAGGATATTGGGTAATAATCATAAATCCTTTACCAGCATAACCTCCTTCGCCGATCAAGTCGATAACACGAGCGATGATAAAGTCAAATAAGAGGGTATAGGTAACTAGACGAAGGTCCTGGAAGATAATCAAAATCAACATTAGGATAAAAAAGTCAATCCCAAAGAGCAATTTACCAATCGAAATATTGGTGTATTTGTTTAGGATACGGGCAACGATATCAGAGCCACCAGTGGTTCCACCAGCATTAAAGATAATTCCTAAACCAACCCCCAGTAAGACTCCTGAGACTAAAGCGACAATGATGAGATCCCCTTGCAAGTCGATGTGCAAAGGAATGCGCTCAAAAATTGCTAGCCAAACGGAAAGTGAAATAGATCCTAAAAGACTGGAGTAGAGGGTCTTAGGTCCAAATATCTTCCAAGCCAGGATAAATAAAGGGATATTGATTAAGAGGTTCATCAATGAGACAGGGATTTTAAAAAGATAGTAGGTAATCAAGGTAATACCTGTCGCCCCTCCCTCAAATAAATGATAAGGAACAACAAAGTAGGTAAGACCGAAGGCATAGATAGCAGCTCCAAAAATAATAGTGATAATCGGTTGAAGTTTTCGAATCATGGCTGTTCCTCACTTTTCTATAGATAGATTATACCAAAAATTCAGTTCTTTTCATCGGATCACTTATGATTTTTTATCATTTTTTTGATATAATAAAGGAGAAAATCCCAATCCTATCGAGAAGAATAGAAAGATTGAATTATGACACAAGTAAAAATTGTAACGGACTCTTCTGTTACTATCGAACCAGAAGTAGTTAAAGAATTAAATATCACTGTTGTCCCTCTATCAGTTATGATTGATAGTGTGCTTTATTCGGATGCAGATTTGAAAGAGGGAGAATTCCTTCATCTTATGCAACAAAGTAAGAATCTGCCTAAAACAAGCCAGCCACCTGTAGGAGTGTTTGCTGAGGTCTTTGAAGAACTAGGTAAAGATGGCAGTCAAATTATCGCCATTCACATGTCCCATGCCTTGTCTGGAACTGTAGAAGCTGCTCGCCAAGGGGCAAGCCTCTCAACTGCTGATGTAACGGTTATTGATAGTTCTTTTACAGATCAAGCAATGAAGTTCCAAGTTGTTGAAGCCGCAAAACTTGCTAAAGAAGGTAAAGATTTAGAAACGATCTTAGCTCATGTAGAGGACGTCAAAAATCATACAGAACTCTATATCGGTGTTTCGACGCTAGAAAACTTAGTTAAGGGTGGTCGTATTGGACGTGTGACAGGATTACTAAGCTCACTCTTGAATATTCGTGTAGTAATGCAGATGAAAAACCACGAACTCCAACCAATCGTCAAAGGACGTGGAGCGAAAACTTTCAAAAAGTGGCTTGAGGAATTAACCGAGACTCTTTCCAAAAAATCAGTTGCTGAGATTGGAATTTCCTACGCTGGAACGAACGAATGGGCGAATGAGATGAAGGCATTATTGCAATCTTATGTTGAGAAACCAATCTCTGTATTGGAAACTGGCTCTATTATTCAAACTCATACTGGAGAGAATGCTTGGGCGATTCTAATTCGCTACAATTCCTAAAAAAATAGAGAAAAAATGGTCAAAATAGTGTTTTTGACTTGACCTATAGTCGATTTTAGGATATGATTATATTTGTTAATTAGAAATTATTTGGAGGATTTGTTAACATGGCAAACAAACAAGATTTGATCGCTAAAGTAGCAGAAGCTACAGAATTGACTAAGAAAGATTCAGCAGCAGCAGTTGACGCTGTATTTGCAGCAGTAACTGAATACCTTGCAGCTGGAGAAAAAGTTCAATTGATCGGTTTCGGTAACTTTGAAGTTCGTGAGCGTGCTGCACGTAAAGGTCGCAACCCACAAACTGGTAAAGAAATCAAAATCGCAGCTTCTAAAGTTCCAGCATTCAAAGCTGGTAAAGCTCTTAAAGACGCTGTTAAATAATGAATTTAAAAAAGCCTATTGTATCAAGCTTCATTGCTTGGTCGATAGGCTTTTTTTGTTGTTTTGGGGTATTTTTGGGGCAAAAAAAGAAAAAGGTTCTCACGTATGAGAACCTTCTTTTCATTAGTTTTTAGAAGCTGCTTGGAATTCAGGGTTTTTCCATGCTTCATCAATGATAGCTTGCAATTCTTTAGCTGATGCTTGCATTTTTTGAGTTTCAGCATCATTCAATGGGATGTTTACTGGACGAACGATACCGTGCGCACCAACAACAGCTGGTTGACCGATAAAGACGTTTTTAACACCGTATTGACCTTCTTGGAAGACTGAAAGTGGAAGTACTGCATTTTCGTCATCAAGGATTGCTTTTGTGATACGAGCAAGTGCTACAGCGATACCGTAGTATGTAGCTCCTTTTTTGTTGATGATTGTGTAGGCAGCGTCACGAACTCCTTCGAACAATTCAATCAATTCAGATTCTTGAACGTTTTGAGTGTCTTTAAGGAATTCTTCAAGGTTTACACCAGCGATGTTAGCGTGTGACCAAACCGCAAATTCAGAATCTCCGTGTTCACCCATGATGTAGGCGTGAACTGAACGAGCATCAACATCCAATTTTTCAGCAAGTGCTTGACGGAAACGTGCTGAGTCAAGTGAAGTACCTGAACCGATAACACGTTCTTTAGGGAATCCAGAGAATTTCCAAGTTGAGTAAGTCAAAACGTCAACTGGGTTAGCTGCAACAAGGAAGATACCATCAAAACCTGATTCAACAACTTGTGTTACGATTGATTTGTTGATAGCCAAGTTTTTACCTACAAGGTCAAGACGAGTTTCACCTGGTTTTTGAGGAGCACCTGCAGTGATAACAACAAGGTCAGCGTCTGCACAGTCAGCGTATTGTGCAGCGTAGATTTTTTTAGGTGAAGTGAAGGCAAGGGCGTGGCTAAGATCAAGCGCATCACCTACAGCTTTTTCGTGTAATTGAGGAATTTCGATAATTCCAAGCTCTTGTGCAATTCCTTGGTTAACAAGTGCGAAAGCGTAAGATGAACCTACGGCACCGTCACCAACAAGGATCACTTTTTTGTGTTGTTTAGTTGAAGTCATTATCTAAACATCTCCTTCATTTTTTTTAGGGGAATCCCCAGACACTTTCATTCTATCACTTTTAAAAAGCTTTGTCACGAATATTCTATTCGGTTATCGATGTAAACGTTTTAGCGATTTCCAAAGGCTGAAATGAAGGACAAATTATGGTATAATATATCTAATTACTAATAGTGAAATGAGGCATTTATGAATGCAGGATAGAAATTTAGTGAATGTCAATCTGACAAAGGAGATGAAGACCAGCTTTATCGACTACGCCATGAGCGTTATCGTCGCGCGGGCCCTTCCTGATGTTCGAGATGGCTTAAAACCTGTTCACCGTCGTATTCTTTACGGAATGAATGAACTAGGTGTTACACCAGACAAACCTCATAAAAAATCAGCCCGTATTACAGGGGATGTTATGGGTAAATACCACCCGCACGGAGATTCCTCTATTTACGAAGCCATGGTTCGTATGGCCCAGTGGTGGAGCTACCGTTACATGCTTGTTGATGGGCATGGAAACTTTGGTTCTATGGACGGGGACGGTGCTGCCGCGCAGCGGTACACTGAGGCACGTATGAGCAAGATTGCTCTGGAAATGCTTCGTGACATCAATAAAAACACAGTTGATTTCGTAGATAACTACGATGCTAACGAACGTGAACCCTTGGTTTTGCCAGCTCGTTTTCCAAACCTTTTGGTCAATGGGGCAACTGGTATCGCTGTTGGGATGGCAACCAATATTCCACCTCACAACTTGGGTGAAACCATTGATGCAGTGAAGTTGGTTATGGATAATCCTGAAGTGACGACTAAGGACTTGATGGAAGTCTTGCCTGGTCCAGATTTTCCGACTGGTGCTCTTGTCATGGGGAAATCAGGTATCCATAAGGCTTATGAGACTGGTAAAGGTTCCATTGTCCTTCGTTCTCGTACAGAGATTGAAACCACTAAGACGGGTCGTGAGCGGATTGTTGTAACGGAATTCCCTTATATGGTTAATAAAACCAAGGTACATGAGCATATTGTTCGCTTGGTTCAGGAAAAACGAATTGAGGGCATTACAGCCGTACGTGATGAGTCCAACCGTGAAGGCGTTCGCTTTGTAATCGAGGTTAAACGCGACGCGTCTGCCAACGTTATCCTCAATAACCTCTTCAAGATGACGCAGATGCAAACCAACTTTGGTTTCAACATGTTGGCGATTCAAAATGGTGTGCCAAAAATCTTGTCCCTTCGTCAAATTTTGGATGCTTATATCGAGCACCAAAAAGAAGTGGTTGTTCGCCGTACTCGTTTTGACAAGGAAAAAGCAGAAGCGCGTGCGCACATCTTAGAAGGTCTTCTAATTGCACTTGACCATATCGACGAAGTGATTCGTATCATTCGTGCCAGTGAAACAGATGCGGAAGCGCAAGCTGAGTTGATGAGCAAGTTCAAGCTTTCTGAACGTCAAAGTCAAGCTATCCTTGATATGCGTCTTCGTCGTTTGACAGGATTGGAACGTGATAAGATTCAGTCTGAATATGATGAATTAATTGCCTTGATTGCAGATTTGGCTGATATTCTTGCCAAACCTGAGCGCGTGGCGCAAATCATCAAAGAGGAATTGGACGAAGTCAAACGCAAGTTTGGTGACAAGCGTCGTACGGAGTTGATGATCGGAGAAGTCTTAACTCTTGAAGATGAAGATTTGATTGAAGAAACGGATGTCTTGATTACCCTATCTAACAAGGGCTATATCAAACGTTTGGACCAAGGTGAGTTTACTGCTCAAAAACGTGGTGGCCGTGGAGTTCAAGGTACGGGGGTTAAGGATGATGACTTTGTGCGTGAGTTGGTTTCAACCAGTACCCATGATCATTTGCTCTTCTTTACCAATAAAGGACGCGTATATCGACTGAAAGGTTATGAAATTCCTGAATACGGTCGTACCGCTAAGGGCTTGCCAGTTGTCAATCTTTTGAAGTTGGACGAAGGTGAGAGTATTCAGACCATCATCAACGTTGAGTCTGAACGTAGTGATGACGCCTATCTCTTCTTTACAACTCGTCACGGTATTGTGAAGAGAACCAGTGTTAAAGAGTTCGCTAATATTCGTCAAAATGGACTTAAAGCCTTGAATCTCAAGGATGAAGACGAATTGATTAATGTCTTGCTGACAGAAGAAGATACGGATATTATCATTGGTACCAAGTTTGGTTATGCTGTTCGCTTTAATCAATCAGCTGTTCGTGGCATGAGCCGTATCGCTACAGGTGTCCGAGGAGTCAATCTTCGTGAGGGTGACACAGTAGTTGGTGCTAGCGTGATTACAAACCAAGACGAAGTTCTTATCATCACTGAAAAAGGATATGGTAAACGTACACTTGCTACTGAATATCCTACTAAAGGCCGTGGTGGTAAAGGGATGAAGACAGCTAATGTTGCTGAGAAGAATGGTCCTCTGGCAGGTCTCCTCACTGTTAAGGGAGATGAAGACCTGATGATTATCACAGATACAGGTGTCATGATCCGTACAAACGTTGCCAATATTTCACAAACGGGACGCTCAACTATGGGAGTTAAGGTGATGCGTCTAGATCAGGATGCTAAGATTGTGACCTTTACAACGGTTGCTGCGGCAGAAAAAGAAGAAGTTGGGACTGAAATTGAAACAGAAGGTGCAGAATAATGTCTCATAAAAAAACGAAAAATAAAAAGAGTAAGAAAAATAAGCGCAGAAATCTATTTATCAATATTTTAGCGGGTTTCTTAATTCTTTTATCGCTAGCTTTAATTTTTAATTCAAAGATTCGCGATATCTTTTTGGTCTGGAATACCAATAAATACCAAGTCAATCAAGTCACTAAGGAAAATATAGATGAAAATCTAAAAACCGAAGGGAATTTTGATTTTGACTCTGTTAAGTCTATTTCATCCGAAGCTGTATTGGCTTCACAATGGGATGCTCAGAAACTTCCCGTTATTGGAGGTATTGCTATTCCCGAAGTGGAGATAAACTTACCGATTTTTAAAGGTTTGGATAATGTAAACTTGTTCTACGGAGCAGGGACCATGAAACCAGATCAAAAAATGGGAGAAGGGAACTATTCTCTAGCAAGTCACCATATCTTTACTGCTGAAAATGCCAGTCAAATGCTCTTCTCACCTTTGGTCAATGCCAAAGCGGGTATGAAAATTTATCTGACGGATAAGGATAAAGTTTATACTTATGAGATTACAGAAGTAAAACGTGTTACACCAGACCGTGTAGACGAAATCGAAGATCGTGATGGCGTAAAGGAGATTACTTTGGTTACTTGTGTTGATTATAATGAGACCGAGCGTATAATCGTCAAAGGAATCTTCAAAGACTCAAAGGCTTATTCTGAGACTTCTGAGGATATTTTGAAGGCCTTTAATCAACCGTATAGACAACGATATTAATTATGAATGAACCAGTGAAGTGCTATTTCACTGGTTTTTTATATGAACAAATAGAATCAAAATAGTTCATATGAAAAAGGTTTGTAAGCCTTACGATATAGATTTTTAAGATAAATATTTTAGAAATTTACGGAAAACGCTTTCTAGAAAACAAGAATTATGTTATAATTATCACAAATAAAAGTTTAGGAGTTTTTTATGGTCTCTTCAGAATTTATCTCAAAGATTGAATTTGCTTGCAAAAAGAAAGAAAGTCTTTATAGTCAAAGTAAGTTTAAGTATGCGATTCGTTCCATGTTTGCAGGTGCTTTTCTGACATTTAGTACGGCTGCGGGTGCAGTTGGGGCTGACTTGATTAATAAGATCGCACCAGGTAGTGGACGTTTTCTCTTCCCATTTGTTTTTGCTTGGGGATTGGCCTACATTGTTTTCTTGAATGCTGAGCTGGTAACTTCAAATATGATGTTTTTGACAGCTGGTAGTTTCTTGAAAAAAATTTCTTGGAGAAAAACAGCTGAGATTTTACTTTACTGTACCTTGTTCAATCTCATCGGAGCTTTGATAGCAGGTTGGGGATTTGCCCACTCAGCAGCCTATGCAAATCTAACACATGATAGCTTCATTTCAGGGGTTGTAGAGATGAAGTTAGGTCGTTCCAATGAGCTAGTCTTACTTGAAGGTATTTTAGCCAATATCTTTGTAAACATTGCCATTCTTTCATTTGTTTTGGTGAAAGACGGAGGCGCCAAACTTTGGCTTGTCTTATCAGCAATTTACATGTTTGTATTCTTAACAAACGAACACATTGCTGCGAACTTTGCTTCTTTTGCGATTGTTAAGTTTAGTGTTGCAGCAGATTCAATTGCTAATTTTGACATTCCTAATATTCTTCGTCACTGGGGTGTAACCTTTATCGGGAACTTTATCGGAGGAGGTCTCTTGATGGGCTTACCTTACGCCTTCCTCAATAAAAATGAAGATACTTATGTCGATTAAAGAAATGAGCACGAGTGAATCGTGCTTTTTTGTTTGATGTGTAAGACTAGTCATAGTTGTTCCTTATATCAAAATATAGAAAAACGGTATTGGAAAAGACTAGCCCAAGATGATACAATATCCCTAATGAAGCTATTTGGAGGTCGTCTTATGACTCGTGATTTTAAATTTGAAACTCTACAATTACATGCTGGGCAAGTAGTTGATCCAGCAACTAAGTCTCGTGCAGTACCGATTTATCAAACAACATCCTTCGTTTTTGATGACACGCAGGAAGGTGCAGATCTGTTTGCCTTGAGAAAACCAGGAAACATTTATACTCGTATTACCAATCCTACAACAGCGGCATTTGAAGAAAGAATCGCTGCTCTTGAAGGTGGTGTTGGAGCACTAGCGACAGCATCAGGTATGGCTGCTGTAACCTACACTATTTTGGCGCTTGCTCACGCAGGTGATCATGTGGTGGCTGCATCAACTATTTACGGTGGGACCTTCAACCTCTTGAAGGAAACCCTTCCTCGTTATGGGATTACAACAACCTTTGTGGATGTGGATAATTTGGAGGAAGTAGAAGCAGCTATCAATGACAATACCAAACTTGTCTTGATTGAAACCTTGGGGAATCCCTTGATTAACATTCCTGACTTAGAAAAATTGGCTGAGATTGCGCATAAGCACAATATTCCTCTCATTTCGGACAACACTTTTGCCACACCATATTTGATTAACGTCTTCTCTCACGGTGTAGATATTTCCATTCACTCAGCAACTAAGTTTATCGGTGGGCACGGTACGACTATTGGAGGAGTGATTGTGGATAGCGGTCGTTTTGACTGGGAAGCTTCAGGAAAATTCCCTCAATTTGTTGAGGAAGACCCAAGTTACCACAACTTGAGCTATACTCGTGATGTGGGTGCAGCAGCCTTTATTATCGCTGTTCGTGTTCAATTGCTCCGTGATACAGGTGCAGCCTTGTCGCCATTTAATGCCTTCCTCTTACTTCAAGGACTTGAAACCCTTTCGCTTCGTGTCGAACGCCATGTGCAAAATGCAGAGAAAATTGTTGATTTCCTTGTCAACCATCCTAAGGTAGAAAAAGTCAACTATCCAAAACTAGCAGACAGTCCTTACCATGCCTTGGCTGAAAAATATTTGCCAAAAGGTGTTGGTTCAATCTTTACCTTCCATGTCAAAGGTGGAGAGGCAGAAGCTCGCAAGGTAATTGATAATTTGGAAATCTTCTCTGACCTTGCAAACGTAGCAGATGCCAAATCGCTTGTTGTCCATCCCGCGACAACCACTCACGGTCAGTTGTCAGAAAAAGATCTAGAAGCAGCAGGTGTCACACCAAACCAAATCCGCTTGTCTATCGGTCTTGAAAATGTAGAGGATTTGATTGAAGATTTGCGCTTGGCCTTGGAAAAAATTTAAAGTAACAGATATAAACAGTGGGTTTCGACTCGCTGTTTTTGATTTTCCCTCAGGCATGATATAATGGTTACAGAAGTCTAGAAAGAGGAAAGTTATGAACGAAATCAAATGTCCCAACTGTGGGGAAGTCTTTACAGTAAATGAGAGCCAGTATGCCGAACTTTTATCCCAAGTGAGAACGGCTGAGTTTGATAAGGAATTGCACGATCGCATGAAGCAGGAGCTGGCCTTGGCTGAGCAAAAGGCTATGAATGAACAACAGACTAAACTGGCTCAGAAGGATCAAGAAATTGCGCAATTACAGAGTCAAATCCAAAACTTTGATACAGAAAAAGAATTGGCCAAGAAAGAAGTTGAGCGGACAAGCCATGAGGCCCTATTGGCTAAGGACAAGGAAGTACAGGCCTTGGAAAACCAATTGGCGACCTTGCGTTTAGAGTATGAAAATCAATTGCAAAAGACCCTTTCTGACCTAGAAAAAGAACGGGATCAAGTTAAAAATCAGCTTCTCTTGCAAGAAAAGGAAAATGAGTTATCTTTGGCTTCCGTTAAGCAGAATTACGAAGCCCAACTTAAGGCAGCTAGTGAACAAGTCGAATTTTACAAGAATTTCAAAGCTCAACAATCTACCAAGGCAATCGGTGAAAGTCTGGAACAGTATGCAGAGAGTGAGTTTAACAAGGTTCGTAGTTTTGCCTTTCCAAATGCCTACTTTGAGAAGGATAACAAGGTCTCTGCACGTGGGTCTAAGGGTGACTTTATCTTCCGTGAGTGTGATGAAAATGGAGTCGAAATCATTTCTATCATGTTTGAAATGAAAAACGAAGCGGATGGGACGGAGAAAAAGCATAAGAATGCAGATTTTTACAAGGAATTGGACAAGGACCGTCGGGAGAAGAACTGTGAGTATGCTGTTTTGGTGACCATGTTAGAAGCAGATAACGATTACTTTAACACAGGGATTGTCGATGTCAGTCACGAGTATGAAAAGATGTATGTGGTCCGTCCTCAGTTCTTTATCCAGTTGATTGGTCTCTTGCGTAATGCAGCGCTTAATTCCCTAAAATACAAGCAAGAGTTGGCACTTGTCCGTGAACAGAATATCGATATTACTCATTTTGAAGAAGACTTGGATGCCTTTAAAGTAGCTTTTGCCAAGAACTATAACTCCGCTTCGACCAACTTTGGTAAAGCTATTGATGAAATCGACAAGGCTATCAAACGCATGGAAGAGGTCAAGAAGTTCCTTACTACATCTGAAAACCAACTCCGCCTCGCTAATAACAAATTGGAAGATGTTTCGGTTAAAAAATTGACCCGAAAAAATCCAACTATGAAAGCGAAGTTTGAAGCGTTGAAGGGGGAGTGAGAAAGCAGTGGAAAATGAATTATTAGTATTGGGTACTGAAGAAGTAGATGAGTCTAAAAATATAAACTATGACGAATTAGAAGAACTATTGGAACAGCAATTTACAATGGAGTTTTCTAATCTCGAAAAATTAGAACTAGAATGTAAAGAGATTAGTTCACCAGATAAATTAGGAGATGTTATTTTAGATGAAATCTGGGATCAATTTGCGAATCAAATTGGTTTAGATATGACAAGTGACACGCTTCTTAAGCAGTATAACGATAAACATCCTAATGGTTATACAAAAGAAGAGGGTGCTAAAATAATGAAAGATAAAAGGTATACTGATGCAAATAATGCTATGAAAGAAAAGCAAAAATCTGGAAATTTAAAGGATGAATATACTGGAAAAACTTTAAAAGTAAATGAAAAAACTAATTTAGATCACGTTGTAGCACGTAAACAAATTTTTGAAAATTCTTGGAGAAAGATTGCTGATATAGAAACTGCGGATTTAGCAAACAAATCAGAAAATTTTGCTGTAACAAACGAATCACTCAATAAAAGTAAAGGCGCAAAATCTAATAGCGATTACATAAAAAATAGGGAACTAAGAGAAAAAAATCTTAGAGAACAAGTTAAAAAAGCAAATGAAAAAATAGATAAGATGAATATCTCAGATGCCGAAAAACGAAATCTTAAAGCTGAAAATAATAAAAGATTAAATGATAAATTAGCAGCTGATTCACAGAAGATGCTGAAGGTTGAGAAAAAAGCAAAGAAAGCTATCAATAAAGATATAGCCAAAAAAGCTCCTGTAAGAATAGCGAACAAGGCAGGTAAAGATGCTATAAAAGCTATGTTTGTTGCAGCACTATTTGGAATGCTAAAAGAAATAATGAATGCTTTAGTGAGGTATTTTAAAGCAAGAAAACAATCTTTTGATACATTTATGGAGGAAATGAAAAAAGCTCTTCATTCATTTTTTGGTAAAATTAAAGATTTTATTAAAGTGGGTGTAGATAGTTTTGTTGGAAGCATTGTTGGAGAAATTATTGGTGCATTTAACCAGAAATTACAAAAACTTCCAAACTTGATTAAACAATTATTTGGTTCAATCAGAGAAAGCATTTCTTATTTATCTAACCCTGAAAATCAAACACATTCTACAGCAATTAAGATAGCTCATATTTCAAAAATTATTACTTCTGGTTTAGTTGCTGTAGGAGCGCTGTTTTTAGGAGAATATTTTGAACAGTTCTTAAATAAGATACCAGGTATGACTTTTGAAATAAAACTTCTAGGAACACTTGCTAATATTTTAGGGATGTTCTTTGCAAGTTTACTAACTGGAATCTTGGGAGCGATAATCATTAACGGACTTGATCAATTTATTTCAAAAAAATTAATTGAGGAAAATCAAAAGCAACAAGCTAATAAGAAGAACGAATTGCTAAGAATTCAGGATATTCAAATTTTTGTTGCTGAGCAGAATGTTGCTGTTAAGAGAAATGATATCTTCAGTAAGATGGCTAAGAATCATCAAAAACTAAGAGAACTACTTGATAATGTTCAAGAGGAGTTTTCTAATTCAAAGATTAATTTTAAACAACGATTATTAGCTAATGAAATGTACTTTGATGAAAAGCAAAATGAACTTGAAGAAATGCAAAGTGCATTAAATGATTTATTATAGGAGAATGTTATGTCAGAAGAATTAGAGATTCAGGTTTTAGCAAAGTCTGAAAGATTTAATGAGAAAAAAGAAGCGTTGAAAGCTTTTAGTGAAGAAATTCCAGAACAATCAGATTTACCAACTGTCCCCCAAGATAATCTTATGTTTGGATTTATTAACACGGAATATGATGTTACTGGTAAGGATTTAAATGCTCTCACTGATGCTGTTCAAAATAAAATGATTGAACAAAACAAGCATATTAAAAAAATTATTCAGGAATTTAATACCATTTACGAAACATTTCAAATATTAGATGATGACTATATTAAAAGAATTTCAGAATCTTTGATTGCAGCCAAAGAGGCAAATAATAAAGCTATACAAGGATTGCACGAGATAGAAGAATATCAAACAGGTAATAAAAAACTATTAGATGATGTTTTTAAACAGAATAAAGATTTAATTGAAATATTGAAGAAACATCATAAAAAGCTAGAAGAGTTAGAACAACTTGAAGAGAAGCAAAGTGAAATTCAAATTGAAATTGATAGTTTAAAAGCGAAACTAAAATCATTAGTGAAAATAGAAAATAGTTTTAACGATTTGCATTTACAAGTTAAAGAAACACAAAATGAACTGAAAAACGACGTAGATAAGATGAATGTTCGATTAATAGACGAAAGTAAAAATCTTACTTTAACAGTCGAGAAATTTCAAACTGAATTAGAGGAAAAACAAAAAGAGATTAGTTTCCTTAGGAAAGGATTCTATGCCTTAGGAATCTTATTCGCTCTAATAGTAGTAATTCTGTTATTTAAAGGAATGTAGATGATTAGTGAAACATATTTAAAACTGTTAAAGTCTGAAGTGAAGAAAATTGATGATTTAACAAATAGTACTTATGAATTAGAAATAATTCTCCAAGATATAGTTGATAATGTTAAAAATGCTGAGTTAGAATTTATAAAACGATTAGGAAACTTAACAAGTAAGGAGACATTCTCTAAAATCAAAGAAAAGCAAACTGGCATTTTGGAATTATTGTATAAATATCTTGGTTCTAGAGTTATTGATACAAATTATTTGATTTTGAAAGAAACAAATAATAAATCATTTGAAGTATTAGCTAATGATTTAAAATCATTAATAGGTTTAGAAAATGTGAAGAAAGAGATTGAAGATCTAGTCGCATTTAATAGAGTTCAACAAAGTAGAGAAAAAATCGGTCTTAAAAAAACAAATAGAACTATGCATATGGCATTTTTAGGTAATCCAGGTACCGGTAAAACTACTGTGGCTAGAATCGTTGGGAATATGTATCGTTCATTAGGAATACTAAGTAAAGGTCACTTTATAGAGGCAAGTAGAACAGACTTAATAGCAGAATATCAAGGACAGACGGCTTCGAAAGTTAAGAGATTGATACAAAAAGCCAAAGGTGGTGTATTGTTTATAGATGAAGCATATAGTATTACTGAAAACGATAAAAGTGATAGTTATGGTCGAGAGTGTTTAACTGAGTTAACCAAAGCATTAGAAGACTATCGTGATGATTTGGTGGTTATTGTTGCTGGATATGATGAATTGATGAAAAAATTTTTTGAATCTAATCCTGGGTTAAAATCAAGATTTAATTATTTTATTACGTTTGAAGATTATACTGTGAACCAAATGTTTGATATTTTTCTTTCATATTGCAAAAATGAAGAGTACATTTTGCATGATTCTGCAAAAGAAAAATTAAAAAAATATTTAGAATTACATAGTAGCAATCCTGAAAATAAAAATGCAAATGGGCGGTTTGTAAGGAATGTATTTGACCGGATAATTATGAACCAAGCAATAAGATTAGCCACACTATCTTTTATTACAAAAGATAATTATATTACAATTCTTGAAGAAGATATTTCATGAATGAATTAGAAAGCAACAAATGAACGGTATTATCAACTTAAAGAAAGAAGCGGGGATGACTTCGCATGATGCGGTTTTTAAGCTGCGTAAGATTTTGGGAACCAAGAAGATTGGTCATGGTGGGACCTTGGATCCGGATGTGGTGGGTGTTTTGCCTATTGCGGTGGGCAAGGCGACCCGCATGGTCGAGTTCATGCAGGATGAGGGTAAGGTCTATGAGGGGGAAATCACTCTAGGTTATTCAACGACGACTGAGGATGCTAGTGGGGAAGTGGTCGCAGAGACTCCCGTTTTGTCTCCTTTGGATGAAACCATTGTCGATGAAGCGATTGTCAGCCTGACTGGGACTATTACTCAGATTCCACCTATGTATTCGGCTGTCAAGGTTAATGGTCGCAAGCTCTATGAGTATGCGCGTGCTGGTCAGGAAGTGGAGCGTCCAAAACGTCAGGTGACTATTTATCAATTGGAACGGACAAGTCCGATCTCTTATGAAGGTCATCTTGCACGCTTTACTTTTCGTGTAAAATGCAGTAAGGGAACCTATATCCGTACCTTATCTGTTGACTTGGGAGAGAAGCTGGGCTATGCAGCTCATATGTCCCATTTGACACGGACTAGTGCAGCCGGTTTACAGCTAGAAGATGCCTTGACCTTGGAAGAAATTACTGAAAAAATGGAGGCAGGGCAACTGGACTTTCTCCATCCTCTTGAGATTGGAACAGGGGACCTTGTTAAAGTTTTCCTAAGTCCAGAAGAGGCTACAGAAGTACGTTTTGGTCGTTTTATCGAGTTAGACCAAACAGATCAAGAATTGGCTGCCTTTGAAGGAGAAAAATTGCTAGCCATTCTTGAAAAACGGGGTGAACTTTACAAACCAAGGAAGGTTTTTATCTAGTCTAACTGAGATGTAGGGATTTGAATTGTTACCCATAATCTATCCAAAATCAGACTATAAATTTTGAAAAAAATATGATAGAATAGACGACAGATAAAAAAACGGAGGATAGCATGCAAAATAGACCAATCATTATCGGAGTGACAGGTGGTTCTGGTGGTGGTAAGACCAGTGTTTCAAGAGCCATTTTATCTCACTTTCCTGATGAAAAGATTTCCATGATTGAGCATGATTCATACTACAAGGATCAGTCTCACTTGACTTTTGAAGAGCGTGTCAAAACCAACTACGACCATCCATTTGCCTTTGATACAGATTTGATGATTGAGCAGATTAAGGAATTGTTGGCAGGGCGCCCGGTGGACATCCCAACTTATGACTATACAGAGCACACACGAAGTAGCAAGACCTATCGTCAGGAGCCTCAGGATGTCTTTATCGTTGAGGGGATTCTGGTCTTGGAGGACAAGCGCTTGCGCGATTTGATGGACATCAAGATTTTTGTGGATACGGATGATGATGTGCGCATTATTCGTCGTATCAAGCGTGATATGGAAGAGCGTGGTCGTAGTCTGGATAGTGTGATTGACCAATATCTTGGTGTGGTAAAACCTATGTACCACCAGTTTATCGAGCCGACCAAGCGTTATGCTGATATTGTCATTCCTGAAGGGGTCAGTAATACCGTTGCTATTGACCTTTTGACGACCAAGATTGCAAAGATTTTGGAAGAAGCACGAAATAGCAAATAATCAGATGAGGAGGCCATGCCTCCTTTTTCTATTTTTCCTTTAGTTTCAGTAGGAAAAAGGTGATTTTTAAGCATGTTTTTGGTATAATAATACCCATGGAAAAGCAAGAAAATGAATAGTAGGTGGAGATGGAAAAGTATTTATCGGTAACAACTTTGACCAAGTATCTGAAAATGAAATTCGATAAAGACCCTTACTTGGAACGGGTCTATTTAACTGGTCAAGTTTCCAACTTTCGTAAACGACCTACTCACCAATATTTCTCCTTAAAAGATGATCATGCAGTCATTCAAGCGACCATCTGGTCTGGGATTTATCAAAAATTAGGTTTCGACTTGGAAGAGGGAATGAAAATCAATGTGATTGGGCGTGTGCAAATCTATGAACCGAGCGGTAGCTACTCTATCATCATTGAAAAAGCTGAGCCTGATGGGGTTGGGGCGCTCGCGATTCAGTTTGAACAACTCAAGAAAAAATTGACAGAAGAAGGTCTGTTTCAAGAACGTTTCAAGCAACCTCTTCCCCAGTTTGCTAAGCGGATCGGTGTGGTGACCAGTCGTAGTGGAGCTGTTATTCGAGATATCATCACGACTGTCAGCAGACGCTTTCCAGGTGTTGATATCCTTCTCTATCCGACTAAGGTACAAGGTGATGGAGCTGCGGAGGAAATTGCTCGAAATATTGCGCGTGCCAATCAACGTGAGGACCTAGATATTCTCATCATTGGTCGTGGTGGGGGTTCCATTGAGGATCTCTGGGCTTTTAACGAAGAGATCGTGGTACGGGCTATTTTTGAATCCCGTTTGCCAGTCATCTCTAGTGTTGGTCATGAGACAGATGTGACCTTGGCGGACTTTGTAGCTGATCGCCGTGCTGCAACGCCAACAGCTGCAGCTGAACTGGCAACACCTGTAACCAAGTTGGATCTTCTGACTCATTTGCAAAATCAAGAAAAGCGGATGGCGACAGCAGTTCAGAATGTACTGTCAAGAAAAAAGGAAGCTCTGAAAAAATGCAGTCAGTCAGTCATCTTTAGACAGCCAGAGCGCTTGTACGATGGATATTTGCAACGGTTAGATCAACTACAACTGCGATTAAAACAAAGTTTGCGAACACGGATTTCTGATAATAAACAGTTAGTCCAAGCAAGGACGCATCAACTAGTCCAATTATCACCTATAACCAAAATCCAGCGTTATCAAGACCGTTTAGGTCAGTTGGACAAGCTCCTACGTAGCCAAATGGCGCTGGTTTATGATGCCAAGGTCGCTGAAGTCAAGCGACTTTCAGAAGCTCTGCTGATGTTGGATACCAGTCGAATCGTAGCGCGTGGTTATGCAATTGTCAAAAAAGAAGAGTCCGTAGTCGATTCTGTTGAGATGTTGAATAAAAAAGACCAAGTGATGCTTTTGATGCGAGATGGTCAAGTAGAATTAGAGGTTAAAGATGTCAAAACAAAAGAAATTTGAGGAAAATCTAGTAGAACTAGAGACCATTGTCCAAAGTTTGGAAAACGGTGAAATTGCTTTGGAAGATGCGATTGCTGCTTTTCAAAAGGGCATGGTCTTGTCAAAAGAGCTCCAAGCGACGTTGGACAAGGCTGAAAAGACCTTAGTCAAGGTCATGCAAGAAGACGGGACAGAAAGTGATTTTGAATGAAGAAGCAAGAAAAATTAGCTCTTGTCGAGTCTGCTTTGGAAGATTTTTATGGAGACCAGCAGTTTGCCTCTAGTTTGCGAGAGTCCGTTCTCTATTCCATTCATGCTGGTGGCAAGCGTATTCGGCCTTTTCTCTTGTTAGAAGTTCTGGAAGCCTTGCAGGTCGCTATTAAACCTGCTCACGCGCAGGTGGCCGCGGCCTTGGAAATGATTCATACAGGGAGCTTGATTCACGATGACCTTCCTGCTATGGATGATGACGATTATCGTCGTGGACGCTTGACCAATCATAAGAAATTTGGCGAAGCGATGGCAATATTGGCAGGAGATGCCTTGTTCCTAGATCCCTATGCCTTAATAGCGCAGGCGGATTTGCCAAGTCAGATCAAGGTGGTCTTGATTGCCAACCTATCCCTTGCTTCAGGAAGTCTGGGAATGGTTGCAGGTCAGGTTTTAGATATGGAAGGCGAACACCAGCATTTGTCCTTGGAAGAACTCCAGACCATTCATGCTAATAAAACTGGAAAATTGCTAGCTTATCCCTTTCAAGCAGCTGCTATCATAGCTGAATTAGCACCAGAAATCCAAGCAAAATTGAAAACGGTTGGTGAATTGATTGGCCTTGCCTTTCAAGTCAGGGATGATGTGTTAGATATGACCGCTAGTTTTGAGGAAATCGGGAAGACTCCACAAAAGGATTTGCAGGCAGAAAAGTCAACCTATCCAGCCTTGTTGGGCTTGGAAGAGGCGATTGCCTTTTGTAACCAAACTCTGGATCAAGCTAATGTAAAATTAGAAGAAATTGCCCAACAGGTTCCCTTCAAGATAGAATCGATTGTGAAAGTAGTAGAAAGTTTGAGAATCAATGGCTAAGGAAAGAGTGGATGTACTAGCTTATAAACAGGGCTTGTTTGAAACGCGTGAACAAGCCAAGCGTGGTGTCATGGCTGGTCTAGTCGTAGCAGTCCTTAATGGGGAGCGTTTTGACAAACCAGGAGAGAAAATCCCAGATGATACTGAACTAAAACTCAAGGGTGAAAAACTCAAGTATGTCAGTCGAGGTGGTCTAAAACTGGAAAAGGCTTTGCAGGTCTTTGATTTATCAGTGGATGGCGCAACCACGATTGATATTGGGGCCTCCACTGGAGGATTTACTGACGTCATGTTGCAAAATGGTGCTGAGTTGGTCTTTGCAGTCGATGTTGGTACCAATCAGTTGGCTTGGAAATTGCGCCAAGACCCACGGGTTGTCAGCATGGAGCAGTTTAATTTTCGTTATGCTGAAAAGACTGACTTTGAGCAGGAACCGAGCTTTGCCAGTATTGATGTGAGTTTTATTTCCCTCAGTCTGATTTTGCCTGCTTTGCACCGTGTCTTGGCTGATCAAGGTCAAATTGTAGCTCTGGTTAAGCCCCAGTTTGAAGCAGGTCGTGAGCAGATTGGGAAAAATGGAATCATTCGCGATGCCAAGGTTCATCAAACTGTCCTTGAATCTGTCACTGCTATGGCGGTTGAACAAGGTTTTTCAGTGCTTGGATTAGACTATTCACCAATCCAAGGAGGACATGGAAACATCGAATTTCTGGCGTATTTGAAAAAGGAAGAGGGAGCAAGTAATCAAGTTGCCCCTGAAATAGAAAAAGTTGTAGAGAGAGCACATAGAGAATTTAAAGATGAATAAAAAAGAGAGACTTGAAAAAATTAGAAGATTTGTTACGGATTACCAGATCGGGACTCAGGAAGAAATTGTTGAGTACTTGAAGGAAGCAGGTATTTCTGCTACCCAAGCCACTGTCTCAAGGGACATCAAGGAGCTTGGGATTGTTAAAATTCCTTTGAAGAACAACACCTATATCTATGAGTTGCCAAAATCAATCGTCAAAAGCTTGCAGTTAGCTGAGGACAATATTGTGAGTTCTGAGTTAATGGGAAATATGATCAACCTTGCTGTCATTCCTGGAAATACTATTTTTGTGAAGAGTCAGTTGGTCGAAGCATTTCCTGAACAGATTTTTAGCTGTCTAGCTGATGATGATTCTATCTTAATTGTAGCTAGAACAGCAGAGGCAGCTGAAGAAATTGTTGAACAAGTCAAAAAATGGTAGGTCAGTATGTTACTTGAAATTTCGATAAAAAACTTTGCCATTATTGAGGCGATTTCGCTCAATTTTGAAAAGGGTATGACTGTTTTGACCGGGGAAACGGGTGCTGGAAAGTCTATCATTATCGACGCTATGAATCTCATGTTGGGGGCTCGTGCAACGACAGACGTTATTCGCCACAGTGCGCCAAAGGCAGAGATTGAGGGGCTTTTCTCGGTTGAAAACAGTCGCCTTTTACAGGAACTTTTTGATGAGCAAGGTTTAGAATTGGGCGATGAGATCATCATCCGCCGGGAAATTTTGCAAAATGGTCGTAGTGTTAGTCGCGTGAATGGTCAGATGGTCAATCTTTCTGTCTTGCGTGCTATTGGGCAACACCTTGTGGATATCCATGGTCAGCATGACCAAGAGGAGTTAATGCGTCCTCAACTGCACATCCAGATGTTGGATGAGTTTGGTGATGCTGCTTTCTTGGACTTGAAGGAGACCTATCAGACGAGCTTTGATGCCTATCGCAAAATGCGTAAGCAGGTTTTGGAAGTCAAGAAAAACCAACAGGAACACAAGGCTCGTATTGAGATGTTGGAATTTCAAATGGCAGAGATTGAGGCTGCAAACTTGCAGGCTGGTGAAGACTTGGTTCTCAACCAAGAACGAGATAAACTCCTCAATCATAAAAATATTGCGGATACGCTAACCAATGCCTATAGCATGTTAGACAATGAGGAATTCTCCAGTCTTGCTAATGTCCGTTCAGCCATGAATGACATGGAAAGTGTCGAAGAGTATGACCCTGAATACCGTGAAATTTCAAGTTCTCTATCAGAAACCTACTATGTTTTAGAAGATATTACCAAGCGTTTGGAAGATATTATTGATGACTTGGATTTTGATGGCAATCGTCTCATGCAGGTTGAAAATCGCTTAGACCTTATAAATACTATTACCCGCAAGTATGGTGGAACTGTGGACGATGTCCTGCTTTATTTTGCCAAGATTACGGATGAGTACAATCTCTTGACTGGAAATAATCTTTCTTCCGAAGATATGGAAGCAGAACTCAAGAAATTGGAAGTTAATCTTGTTGATTTGGCAGGTCAGCTTGCATCTGCTCGCCATGATTTGGCCCAGCAGCTTGAAGCCGAGATTAAGCAAGAATTGCAAGATCTCTATATGGAGAAGGCTCAATTTCAGGTTCGCTTTAGTAAGAGTAAGTTCAGCCGTGAAGGAAATGAAGCAGTCGAATTTTACATTTCCACCAACCCAGGTGAGGACTTTAAGCCCTTGGTCAAAGTTGCATCTGGTGGGGAATTGTCTCGTCTCATGCTAGCTATTAAGTCTGCCTTTTCTCGTAAGGAAGGTAAGACTAGTATTGTCTTTGATGAGGTGGATACAGGAGTCTCAGGTCGTGTTGCCCAAGCTATTGCGCAGAAGATTCACAAGATTGGCCAACATGGTCAGGTTTTAGCTATTTCTCACCTACCGCAAGTAATTGCGATTGCAGATTACCAATTCTTTATTGAAAAGATTAGTGACGAACATTCAACAGTATCGACAGTTCGTCTCTTGACTTTAGAAGAACGAGTAGAGGAAGTTGCTAAGATGTTAGCAGGAGAGAATGTAACAGAAGCAGCCCTTACCCAAGCGAGAGAATTATTGCAAACGAGGGAGAAATAAATGACGGACTATTATGTAATTGGAGATGTTCACGGGAAAGCAGGTATGCTAGAAGATCTGCTCAAGACCTGGGATGGTCAAACTCAGTTGCTCTTTCTAGGAGATTTGATTGACCGTGGTGAAGACAGTCGCCGTGTTCTAGAAATGGTCAAAGACTTGGTCGACAATCAAGGAGCTATTTGTTTATCAGGTAATCATGAGTATATGTTTCTGACTTGGCTCGATGACCCAGAAGAAAGCTATGACCATTATCGTCGCAATGGTGGTGATACAACCATTAACTCAATTTTAGGTCGTCCCTTGGATGCACCAGTTGATGGCGTAGAAGATGCCAAGCGTGTTGCGACTGAAGCGGCAGACTTGGTCGAATTTATTCGTCAAATGCCATTTGTGGTAGAGACAGACAAATATATCTTTGTTCACGCAGGTATTGATTTAACTTTGGATGATTGGCATGAAACAACAGATTACAAGAAAGTCTGGCTCAGAAAACCATTCCACGAAGCTGAAAATCATACTGGAAAAACCATTGTCTTTGGGCATACACCGGTTTATGGTTTGCTCAAGCAAGACCGAGGTACAGCTGAGCTTTGGATAACAGAGGATGGCAAGATTGGTATGGATGGAGGAGCTGTCTATGGTGGTGTCCTTCATGGAATCATCTTTACAGACCAAGGAATGACCGAACACTACTTTATCGAAAATGATGGCTTTATTGCCGAAGATTAGTACTCCTAGCAGGGTATGGTCTTGTCAAAATGTTAAAAACAATTTATAATTAATAGATACCCTGAAAGGAAGAGCATCATGAACTTAGAAGATTTGAAAAAACGACAGGAGAAGATTCGAAACTTCTCTATTATCGCCCATATTGACCATGGGAAATCAACCCTAGCAGACCGCATTTTGGAAAAGACGGAGACGGTTTCTAGTCGTGAAATGCAAGCCCAGCTTTTGGATAGTATGGATCTTGAGCGTGAACGTGGGATTACCATTAAACTCAATGCCATTGAGCTGAATTATACTGCAAAAGATGGTGAAACCTATATTTTCCACTTGATAGACACACCTGGGCATGTGGACTTTACCTATGAAGTTTCACGTTCGCTAGCCGCCTGTGAAGGGGCGATTTTGGTAGTTGACGCTGCACAAGGAATTGAGGCACAAACTCTTGCCAACGTTTATCTAGCATTGGACAATGATTTGGAAATCCTGCCCGTCATTAACAAGATTGACCTTCCAGCAGCTGATCCAGAGCGCGTGCGTACGGAGATTGAGGATGTCATCGGACTGGATGCCAGCGAAGCAGTCTTAGCTTCAGCCAAAGCTGGTATTGGTATTGAAGAGATTCTTGAGCAAATTGTTGAAAAAGTACCAGCTCCAACTGGTGATGTTTCAGCTCCATTAAAAGCCTTAATTTTTGACTCAGTTTATGATGCCTATCGTGGGGTTATCCTCCAAGTTCGTGTCATGGATGGAGTTGTCAAACCTGGCGATAAAATTCAGCTCATGAGCAATGGCAAGACATTTGACGTTACTGAGGTTGGAATTTTCACTCCAAAAGCAGTCGGGCGTGATTTCTTAGCCACAGGTGACGTTGGTTATATTGCGGCTTCTATCAAGACGGTTCAAGATACTCGTGTGGGTGATACAGTGACTCTAGCAAGCAATCCTGCCACAGAGCCCCTAGATGGATACAAGCAGATGAATCCGATGGTCTTTGCAGGTCTTTACCCAATCGAATCAAACAAGTACAATGACCTACGTGAAGCCCTAGAAAAATTGCAGCTCAACGATGCCAGCCTGCAGTTTGAACCAGAAACATCTCAGGCGCTGGGATTTGGTTTCCGTTGTGGATTCCTTGGACTTCTCCATATGGATGTTATCCAAGAGCGTTTAGAGCGTGAGTTCAACATCGACCTCATCATGACAGCTCCGTCAGTTATCTACAAGGTTAACCAAACTGATGGTGAATCTATGGATGTGTCTAACCCCTCTGAATTTCCAGACCCAACCAAGATCGCGACCATTGAAGAGCCGTATGTCAAGGCTCAGATTATGGTACCACAGGAGTTTGTCGGAGCAGTTATGGAACTAGCTCAGCGTAAACGTGGGGACTTTGTGACTATGGATTATATTGATGATAATCGTGTCAATGTTATCTATCAAATTCCACTTGCTGAAATCGTCTTTGACTTCTTTGATAAGCTTAAGTCTTCGACGCGTGGTTATGCAAGTTTTGACTACGAATTGTCAGAGTACCGTCCATCTAAACTGGTCAAAATGGATATCCTTCTCAATGGGGACAAGGTGGATGCCCTCAGCTTTATCGTTCACAAGGATTTTGCCTACGAACGTGGGAAACTCATCGTGGATAAGCTCAAGAAAATCATCCCTCGTCAACAGTTTGAGGTACCAATTCAAGCAGCTATTGGGCACAAAATCGTGGCTCGTACTGATATCAAGGCCCTTCGTAAGAACGTACTTGCCAAGTGTTACGGTGGTGACGTTTCTCGTAAACGCAAACTCCTTGAAAAACAAAAAGCTGGTAAGAAACGGATGAAAGCTATCGGATCAGTAGAAGTCCCACAAGAAGCCTTCCTTAGCGTCTTAAGCATGGATGAAGAATAGAATTATAAAATAAAACTCTTGAAGATTTTTCAAGAGTTTTTGCTTTAAATGTGAGCTATAAAATCGCAAACTAACAGAATAGATTAGGTTAGAATTTGACAGAAGTCCTTATTTTTCTTATAATGCAGATGGAAAGGTGGTAGGATGAAAAAATTATTAATTTTAGGTACTGTTGTTACTATTAGTGCTTTTTTAGCTTCATGCTCCAATAAATCGCAAACAGCAACCGATGAAAGTTCGTCTACAGTTGTTAGTTCTTCTAGCAGTCAGGAAACGAGTAGCTCTAGCTCTGCTGTTTCTGAAGCGAAAAAGGAAGAGACGCAAATCATCGGTTCGAATGAATATGGATTTGTCAAGGTACCCAAATCATGGGTTCGATTCCATGAAGTAGAAGGTGGAAATGATATACAGTATAGTGATGGAACAGATATCAACATTGTTACGCTGAATACCTTCAAGGCTGAGCAGTTCAATATCAGCGAAGAAGAATATACTAAACTGGATGTTGTGACTGTCTCATCTAGTATTTTGACTTCCAAAGAACAAAGCTCTGATTTCAGTAAGGTTTGGGGCTCCAAATCGACCATTGGAGGCTATGAAGCCTATGTTGTCAATGCAATTGCTAAGTCAGGGAAATACCTCGTTACCTGGGTTTTCCGATCAAATGATGGTAAAATCCGCTATGTTTCACTTGAAGGGGATGGGGAAACTTTAAAAACAATCTTACCGATGGTTGAAAGTAGCTGGTCAACTACTAAAGCTGAATAAATGAAAAAAAGAAGATCCTTGGTCTTCTTTTTATTTTTTTTACGAATAGATAGATGAGTAGAAAAAGAAATGGAGTTGTATATGAAGATCACAAACTATGAGATTTACAAATTGAGAAAAGCTGGGCTGAGCAATCAACAAATTTTAACAGTTCTTGAATACGACGAGACTGTAGATCAGGAGCTCTTGCTAGGTGATATTGCAGAAATATCTGGGTGTCGTAATCCTGCTGTCTTTATGGAACGCTATTTCCAGATAGATGATGCACAGTTGGAGAAGGAGTTTCAGAAATTTCCATCCTTTTCTATTCTTGATGACTGTTATCCTTGGGATCTGAGTGAGATTTATGACCCTCCAGCTCTCTTATTTTATAAAGGAAATCTAGACTTATTGAAATTTCCAAAGGTTGCTCTTGTAGGGAGTCGTTCATGTTCGAGTCAGGGAGCAAAGTCGGTTCAGAAAATTATCCAAGGCTTGGAAAACGAGTTAATCGTGGTCAGCGGCTTGGCCAAAGGAATTGATACCGCTGCCCATATGGCTGCGCTCCAGAATGGAGGGAGAACGATTGCTGTGATTGGAACAGGATTAGATGTTTTTTATCCCCGAGCCAATAAACGTTTGCAGGAACACATTGGCAATCACCATTTGGTACTTAGCGAGTACGGACCTGGTGAGGAACCCTTGAAATTTCACTTTCCAGCTCGTAATCGAATCATAGCAGGACTATGTCGAGGGGTCATTGTAGCAGAGGCAAGGATGCGTTCTGGTAGTCTTATTACTTGTGAGCGAGCTATGGAAGAAGGGCGTGATGTCTTTGCCATTCCAGGAAACATTTTAGATGGGCATTCAGATGGCTGTCACCACCTGATTCAAGAGGGAGCAAAGCTGATTTCCAGCGGTCAAGATGTGTTGGCTGAGTTTGAATTTTAAGGAGAAATTTGTTCACTCAGATAAACTTTTCTTCTATATATAGGACTTAGGTCTTGACAGCTATAGAAAAATGGTTTACACTTTATAAAGTTTATTACTTTGAAAAGGTGTGATAGTGTGGCTACGGCAACAAAGAAGAAAAAATCAACAGTTAAGAAAAATCTAGTCATCGTGGAGTCGCCTGCTAAAGCGAAAACGATTGAGAAATACCTAGGCAGAAATTACAAGGTTTTAGCCAGTGTCGGGCATATCCGTGATTTGAAGAAATCCAGTATGTCAGTCGACATTGAAAATAACTATGAACCACAGTATATCAATATCCGAGGAAAAGGTCCTCTCATCAATGACTTAAAAAAAGAAGCTAAAAAGGCCAATAAAGTCTTTCTGGCGAGTGACCCGGACCGTGAAGGAGAAGCAATTTCCTGGCATTTGGCTCACATTCTCAACTTGGATGAGAATGATGCCAACCGTGTAGTCTTTAATGAAATCACCAAGGACGCAGTAAAAAATGCCTTTAAAGAACCTCGCAAGATTGACATGGACTTGGTCGATGCCCAACAAGCTCGTCGTGTCTTAGACCGCTTGGTAGGGTATTCGATTTCGCCTATTTTGTGGAAAAAGGTCAAGAAGGGCTTATCAGCAGGACGCGTGCAGTCTGTTGCCCTTAAGCTCATCATTGACCGTGAAAATGAAATCAATGCCTTCCAACCAGAAGAATACTGGACAATTGATGGTGTCTTTAAAAAGGGAACCAAGCAATTTCAGGCTTCTTTCTATGGTATGAATGGCAAAAAGATGAAATTGACCACCAATGAAGAGGTCAAAGAAGTCTTGTCCCATTTGACTAGTAAAGATTTCACAGTAGACCAGGTAGATAAGAAAGAACGCAAACGCAATGCGCCCCTACCTTATACGACTTCAACCATGCAGATGGATGCGGCTAACAAAATCAATTTCCGTACTCGAAAGACTATGATGGTAGCCCAACAGCTCTATGAAGGGATCAATATCGGATCGGGCGTGCAAGGTTTGATTACCTATATGCGTACAGACTCGACTCGTATCAGTCCTGTGGCTCAGAACGAAGCAGCAAGCTATATTAACGACCGCTTTGGTAGCAAGTATTCCAAGCATGGTAGCAAGGTCAAGAATGCCTCAGGTGCTCAAGATGCCCACGAAGCCATTCGCCCATCTAGTGTCTTTAACACACCAGAAAGCATCGCTAAGTACTTGGACAAAGACCAGCTCAAGCTCTATACTCTTATCTGGAACCGTTTTGTGGCTAGCCAGATGACAGGCGCTATCTTTGACACCATGGCTGTTAAGCTATCTCAAAATGGGGTTCAGTTTGCGGCAAATGGAAGCCAAGTTAAGTTTGATGGTTATCTTGCTATCTACAATGACTCTGACAAGAACAAAATGTTGCCAGATATGTCAGTAGGAGATGTGGTCAAACAGGTCAATAGCAAGCCAGAACAACATTTCACTCAACCACCTGCTCGCTATTCGGAAGCGACTCTTATCAAGACCTTGGAGGAAAATGGGGTTGGACGTCCGTCAACCTACGCTCCAACCATTGAAACCATTCAGAAACGTTATTATGTTCGTCTTGCAGCTAAACGTTTTGAACCAACAGAGTTGGGAGAAATTGTCAATAAACTCATCGTTGAATATTTCCCAGACATCGTAAATGTGACCTTCACAGCTGAAATGGAAGGAAAACTGGATGATGTCGAAGTTGGTAAAGAGCAGTGGCAACGGGTCATTGACGCCTTTTACAAACCATTCTCTAAAGAAGTGGCCAAGGCAGAAGCTGAAATGGAAAAAATTCAAATCAAGGATGAGCCAGCTGGATTTGACTGTGAGGTTTGTGGCAGTCCAATGGTGATTAAGCTCGGTCGTTTTGGTAAATTCTATGCTTGTAGTAATTTCCCAGACTGCCGTCATACACAAGCGATTGTTAAGGAGATTGGTGTCGAGTGTCCAAGCTGTCATCAAGGACAAATCATCGAACGAAAAACCAAGCGCAATCGTATCTTCTATGGTTGCAATCGCTATCCAGAATGTGAGTTTACTTCCTGGGACAAACCAATTGGCCGTGACTGTCCAAAATGCGGACACTTCCTTGTGGAGAAAAAAGTCCGTGGTGGTGGCAAGCAGGTTGTATGTAGTAATGGCGACTACGAAGAGGAAAAAATTAAATAAAATGCAGAGTCCTGAAAATGAATTTCAGGCTCTTTTTTTGTTGATGCTTGACAAATTTCCCCCTTGTATGCGAAACTAGAGGAAGAGTAATTTATCTAGGAGAAATCATGCGTATCATTTATCTCTGTATTGGCTTTATTTCACTGGCTTTAGCTGTTATTGGAGTTGTCCTACCACTTTTACCAACAACTCCCTTTCTTTTATTAGCTATCGCTTGCTTTTCAAAATCTTCTAAGAGTTTTGAAGACTGGCTATATCATACAAAGCTTTATCAGACCTATGTAGCGGACTTTCGCGAGACCAAGTCTATTGCGCGAGAACGAAAGAAAAAAATCATCGTATCTATCTATATCTTGATGGGGATTTCTATTTATTTTGCCCCTCTTTTGCCAGTCAAAATCGGTCTGGGAGCCTTGACTATCTTTATCACCTACTATCTCTTTAAAGTCATTCCTGACAAAGAATAGATAAAAATAGTAGTTATTTGCCTTGATAAAAATGAAAGCCTATTTAAAATAATATGATATAATAAATTCAAAGAAAACATCAAGGAGAATCAAATGATTTACGAATTTTGTGCTGAAAATGTGACCTTGCTTGAAAAAGCGATGCAGGCTGGAGCTCGTCGAATCGAACTTTGTGATAATCTAGCTGTAGGAGGAACAACACCTAGCTATGGAGTGACCAAGGCAGCGGTTGAATTGGCAGCTAATTACGACACCACCATCATGACTATGATTCGTCCCCGCGGTGGCGACTTTGTCTATACTGATCTTGAAATAGCGATCATGCTAGAAGACATTCGTTTGACTGCACAGGCTGGAAGTCAAGGGGTTGTATTTGGGACATTAACTGCTGATAAAAAGTTAGATAAGCCTAATCTTGAGAAGCTGATTGCCGCATCTAAAGGAATGGAAATTGTCTTTCACATGGCCTTTGATGAATTAAGTGATGAAGACCAGTTGGAAGCCATTGACTGGCTCAGCCAAGCCGGTGTCACTCGCATCTTAACTCGTGCTGGTGTGTCTGGAGACTCGCTAGAGAAACGTTTTGCTCATTATCACAGAATTTTGGAACATGCTAAAGGTAAAATTGAAATCTTACCAGGCGGAGGGATTGACTTGGACAACCGTCAAACCTTTATCGACCAGCTGGGTGTGACACAATTGCATGGAACTAAGGTTGTCTTTTAAAAAATAGAAAGGAACTGCTAGCTTTTGGTAGCAGTTTTCACTTATGTTTGAAATTTTTAAATCCTATCAGTTTAATAAAGAAAAAGCTCATGCCTATGGTTTTGTGGAAAATGGGGAAGTCTGGAGCTACAGTTGCCAGATTTTGCAGGGTGATTTTGTCATGACAGTCTCTATCACTCCTGATAATGTGAGTTTTCTTGTTTTTGACCAGGAAACGGGTGACCTCTATCCTCAAGTACACATGAAAAGTATGCGGGGAAGTTTTGTCGGAAGTGTCCGTGAGGCTTGTTTGGAGATTCTCTACCAGATTCGGAAGGCTTGCTTTGATGTACAGGATTTTATCTGTCCTCAGACTAAGCGTATCATGGCTCAAGTTCAGGAAAAGCATGGTAATCAGTTGGAGTATCTGTGGGAAAAGTCTCCTGATACAGCAGTGTTAAGACATGAAGGCAATCAAAAGTGGTATGCTGTTTTGATGAGAATCCCATGGGATAAGCTGGAAAAGGGGAGAGAAGGGCTAGTCGAAGCAGTCAACCTCAAACACGACCAAGTAGCTGACCTGCTTTCAAAAAAAGGCATTTATCCAGCCTTTCATATGAACAAACGCTACTGGCTTAGTCTGGCGCTTGATGATAGTTTACCGGATGATGACGTTCTTGATTTGCTAGAAATCAGTTGGAATTTGACTTTGAAAAAGTAAGGAAATTACCTTGTTTTTTCAAATACTTTCAATTAGCAAAATATTCTTTACTGAAGAAATTTTCAGAAAATATTGGATTTTTTCTTGACAAGAGATTTTTCCTATGCTAAAATACTTAACAAGACATCAAACGAAGGAGAAAGTCAAACATGAAAACAGCTAAGTTTAATCAATTTGCTTTGTTGTTGAGGTACTCGGGCTAGTGCAAAAGCATTAGTCCTGTTTGGCTTACCAAGCGGGAGTAAATCAACATCTCGCTTGGGCTTCTGAGCGAGATGTTTTTTTAGAACCACATTTGGAAAAGGGGAAATCTTATGCGTAAAGTTGAATTTTTTGATACAAGCCTTCGTGATGGGGAACAAACACCTGGTGTTAACTTCTCAATAAAGGAAAAAGTTTCCATTGCAAGACAGCTGGAGAAATGGGGAATTTCTGTAATTGAAGCTGGTTTTCCGGCTGCTAGTCCAGATTCATTTATAGCCGTTCAAGAAATTGCTAGAGCCATGAAAAAAACAGCAGTGACAGGATTAGCTCGTTCTGTAAAATCTGATATTGATGCTTGTTATGAGGCGCTTAAGGATGCCAAGTATCCCCAAATTCATGTCTTTATCGCTACCAGTCCGATTCACCGTAAGTATAAGCTCAATAAGAGCAAGGAAGAGATTTTAGAAGCTATCAAGGAACATGTTTCTTATGCTCGTTCTAAGTTTGAAATCGTCGAATTCTCTCCTGAAGATGCGACTAGAACAGAGTTGGATTTCCTCTTACAAGTCGTTCAAACAGCGGTCGATGCAGGTGCATCTTATATCAATATCCCTGACACAGTTGGCTTTACGACTCCAGAAGAGTTTGCACGTATTTTTGATCACTTGACTGAAAATATTAAATCAGATCATAAAGTTGTCTTTGGTGTCCACTGTCACGATGATCTCGGTATGGCAACTGCAAATACTTTGACAGCAATTAAACACGGTGCTGGACGTGTCCAGGGAACTATTAATGGTATCGGTGAACGCGCAGGTAATGTTGCTCTTGAAGAAGTAGCTGTTGCTTTGAAGATTCGTGAGGATTTCTTCCAAGCAACTAGTGATATTGTTTTGGATGAAACAATGAATACGTCTGAAATGGTTTCTCGCTTCTCTGGTATTCCAGTTCCTAAAAACAAGGCTGTGGTTGGTGGTAATGCCTTCTCTCACGAGTCTGGTATTCACCAAGATGGAGTCCTTAAAAATCCTCTCACTTATGAAATCATCACACCTGAATTGGTCGGTGTTAAGAGCAATAGTCTTCCGCTTGGAAAATTGTCTGGTCGCCATGCCTTTGTTGAAAAACTAAGAGAATTAGCCCTAGATTTTACAGAAAAGGATATCAAACCACTCTTTGCTAAGTTCAAGGCTCTGGCAGACAAGAAACAAGAAATCACAGATGCAGATATTCGAGCTCTGGTAGCTGGAACCATGGTTGAAAATCCAGAAGGTTTCCACTTTGATGATTTGCAACTTCAAACCCATGCAGACAATGAAATTGAAGCGCTTGTTAGTCTAGCCAACATGGATGGTGAGAAAGTCGAATTCAATGCGACAGGGCAAGGTTCTGTTGAAGCGATCTTTAACGCTATCGATAAGTTCTTTAACCAATCAGTCCGCTTGGTGTCCTATACCATCGATGCGGTAACAGATGGTATCGATGCCCAGGCTCGGGTTTTGGTCACTGTTGAAAACAGAGATACAGAAACCATCTTTAACGCAGCAGGTCTTGATTTCGATGTGTTAAAGGCTTCAGCTATTGCTTATATCAATGCCAATACTTTTGTTCAAAAAGAGAATGCAGGTGAGATGGGGCGCAGCGTTTCCTACCGAGACATGCCTAGTGTGTAAAGGAGAAGGCTATGACAAAGAAAATAGTAGCTCTAGCAGGGGATGGAATCGGTCCAGAAATCATGGAAGCTGGTTTAGCAGTTCTAGAAGCTCTAGCTTCAAAAACAGGTTTTGACTATGAGATAGATAGATGCCCTTTTGGAGGTGCAGGTATTGATGCTGCGGGGCATCCCTTACCTGATGAAACCCTCAAGGCATGTAGAGAAGCAGATGCTATTCTCCTTGCGGCTATCGGTAGTCCTCAGTATGATGGGGCAGCGATTCGGCCTGAACAAGGCTTGCTAGCTCTTCGTAAGGAACTCAATCTCTATGCCAATATTCGCCCTGTAAAGATTTTTGACAGTCTCAAGCATTTGTCACCACTCAAACCGGAACGAATTGCTGGTGTAGACTTTGTCGTGGTGCGTGAGTTGACAGGTGGTATCTACTTTGGGGATCATATCCTTGAAGAGCGCAAAGCACGTGATATCAACGACTATAGCTATGAGGAAGTAGAGCGGATCATTCGCAAAGCCTTTGAAATCGCAAGAAGTCGGAGAAAAATCGTTACTAGTATCGATAAGCAAAATGTTCTAGCGACTTCAAAACTCTGGCGGAGAGTAGCTGAGGAAGTCGCTCAGGATTTCCCAGATGTGACCTTGGAACACCAGTTGGTGGACTCAGCTGCCATGCTTATGATTACCAATCCTGCCAAGTTTGATGTCATCGTGACGGAAAATCTTTTCGGAGATATCTTATCTGATGAATCAAGCGTTTTATCAGGCACACTTGGCGTCATGCCATCAGCCAGTCATTCTGAAAAAGGCCCAAGTCTTTATGAACCTATTCACGGTTCGGCACCTGATATTGCAGGTCAAGGAATTGCCAATCCTATCTCTATGATTTTGTCAGTTGCCATGATGCTGAGAGACAGCTTTGGACGTTATGAGGATGCAGAGCGTATCGAGCATGCTGTAGAAGCCAGTTTGGCAGCAGGAATTTTAACGAGAGATATAGGAGGAAAGGCTTCTACCAAGGAAATGACGGAAGCCATCATTGAAAGACTATGAAGATAAATGAAGGAATCACGCTTACCCTCTTGATTTGGAATGTCATAATTTTCATCATTTATGGAATCGACAAATCCAAGGCAAGGAGAGGTGCTTGGCGGATCCCAGAGAAGATTCTCTTGACGATAGCACTTTTCTGTGGTGGTTTTGGTGCATGGCTAGCAGGAATGACCTTTCATCACAAGACTCGAAAATGGTATTTTAAAACGGTTTGGTTCCTTGGCATGGTAACCACACTAGTAGCCCTATATTTCATTTGGAGGTAATGGATGGCAGGAAAATCGATTTTTGATAAACTATGGGACCGCCATGTCATCATAGGAGAAGAGGGGCAGCCCCAACTCATGTATGTGGACCAGCACTATATTCATGAAGTGACCAGTCCCCAAGCTTTTCAAGGATTACGAGATGCAGGTCGCAGATTGAGACGACCAGACTTGACATTTGGGACCTTTGACCACAATGTACCAACTGTCAATATCTACGATATTCGAGATGTGATTTCTAAGGCTCAAATTGATAAGCTTGCTGAAAATGTTGAGGAGTTTGGGATTGAACATGCTGCCCATGGTTCTGAAAAGCAGGGAATCGTTCACATGGTAGGTCCAGAAACAGGACGGACGCAACCAGGAAAATTCATCGTCTGTGGAGACAGCCATACGGCTACTCACGGAGCTTTCGGAGCTATCGCCTTTGGGATTGGGACCAGTGAGGTCGAGCATGTCTTTGCTACCCAGACCCTCTGGCAGGTCAAACCTAAGAAAATGCTAGTAGAATTCACTGGTGTTCCTCAAAAAGGAGTTTATTCTAAGGATTACATTTTAGCCTTAATTGCCAAGTACGGCGTTGCTTGTGGTGTAGGCTATGTGGTGGAATATCGTGGACAAGCGATTGATGCTTTGACCATGGAAGAGCGCATGACCATCTGCAATATGTCCATCGAGTTTGGCTCTAAAATGGGCATTATGAATCCAGATCAGTCCACCTTTGACTATCTCAAGGGACGAGAATGTGTTCCAGAAGATTTCGAAGAGGCGGTTGCTGACTGGAAGACGCTTGTCAGCGATGAGGATGCTGTTTATGATAAGCTTATCCGGATGGATGTCTCAGACTTGGCTCCTATGGTGACCTGGGGAACCAATCCTGCTATGGGGGTTGACTTTGACAGTAGCTTCCCAGAAATTAAGGATATGAATGATGAACGAGCTTATCATTACATGGACTTGGAGCCTGGTCAGAAGCCAGCAGATATTGAACTAGGCTATATCTTTATCGGGTCTTGTACCAATGCTCGTCTCAGCGATTTACAACTGGCCGCGCGATTTGTCAAAGGAAAGAAAATAGCTCCCAATCTAACAGCAATTGTAGTTCCAGGCTCTCGTCCTGTGAAACGAGCGGCTGAGAAGTTGGGCTTGGACAAGGTCTTTCTGGATGCTGGCTTTGAGTGGAGAGACCCAGGTTGCTCCATGTGTCTAGGAATGAATCCCGACAAGGTCCCTGATGGTGTCCACTGTGCTTCAACCAGTAACCGTAACTTTGAAGATAGACAGGGATTTGGCGCTAAGACCCATCTTTGCAGTCCAGCCATGGCAGCTGCGGCAGCTATCGCAGGGCGCTTTGTAGATGTTCGGCAAATGCCAGAGGCCCAGTAAGGAGAGGATATGGAGAAATTTACAGTTTATACGGGAACGACCGTTCCTCTTATGAATGATAACATTGATACTGACCAAATCCTTCCCAAGCAGTTTCTCAAGTTAATTGATAAGAAAGGCTTTGGTAAGTACCTCATGTATGCTTGGCGTTATTTGGACGACAAGTATACTGAGGATCCAGACTTTGTTTTTAACCGACCAGAATACCGAAAAGCCAGTATCCTTATCTCAGGGGATAACTTTGGCGCAGGATCGTCCAGAGAACACGCAGCTTGGGCTCTAGCAGACTACGGTTTTAAGGTCGTGATTGCAGGGTCTTTTGGAGACATTCATTACAATAATGAACTCAATAATGGCATGTTGCCCATTGTCCAGCCCAGAGATGTTCGAGAGAAACTAGCCCAACTACAACCGACTGACCAGGTAACCGTGGACTTAGAACAACAAAAAATCATCTCACCAGTTGGAGAATTCACTTTTGAAATCGATAGTGAATGGAAACACAAGCTCTTAAATGGTTTGGATGATATCGGTATTACCTTGCAGTACGAAGATTTGATTGCTGCTTATGAAAAACAACGCCCAGCCTATTGGCAGGAATAGAATAGAATAGAATAAAAATAGAAAAGGAAATAGAACTATGACAAAACACATTCAATGGAACGGAACACTTTCTCAAGAAGGCTATGACATTTTAAAAGGTGAGGGCGGATGTATCGTTTGCCCTACAAAAGTTGGTTACATTATCATGACTAGCGATAAAGCAGGACTTGAGCGTAAGTTCGCAGCCAAAGAGCGTAACCGTAACAAACCAGGTGTTGTCCTCTGCGGTAGCATGGATGAGCTTCGCGCTTTAGCACAACTCAACCCAGAAATTGAAGCCTTCTACCAAAAACATTGGGACGAAGACATTCTCCTCGGTTGTATCCTTCCATGGAAACTAGAAGCTTTTGAAAAACTTAAAGGATACGGTGATGGCCGTGAAGAGCTCATGACAGACGTTCGTGGTACTAGCTGTTTTGTCATCAAGTTTGGTAAAGCTGGTGAACAATTGGCTGCTAAACTGTGGGAAGAAGGTAAAATGGTCTACGCCTCATCAGCTAACCCATCTGGAAAAGGAAACCGCGGTAAGGTGGAAGGTATCGGAGAACGTATAGAAGGAGCAGTGGACCTTGTCATCGAGGCAGACGACTATGTGGCATCTATCCAACCGGACAAAACAATCGAAACTCGCTACGAGCAAGGTGTTATGGTGTCCATGGTTGATAAAGACGGCAAACTCATCCCAGAACAAGGAGGAGCTCGTTCAATCTCACCAGCTCCAGTTGTGATCCGTAAAGGGCTTGACATTGATAAAATCATGATGCACCTGTCAGATACCTTTAACTCATGGGACTACCGTCAGGGTGAGTATTACTAAGATAAATAAAGAAGTCTAGTGTTGAAAGGGAAGAAAACCTCTACACTAGGCTTTTTCTTTAGAAATTCTTTTCTTTTTATATAGGATATGATATTCTATATATGAAATAAATGAAAGTAGGATTAAGTAATCTTGGATACTAACTTTCCTATATATGAAAATGGAGTAACAAAATGGAAGAGAAAGTAAATTATTGGATGATAGTTGCAGGAGGAGGTGGAAAGGTCTGGTCATTATTTAAGGATGAAAATATTGCTTGTATAGATTTTGATTCTAATTTATCTAATATTTTAGGTTATAATAATCATCAAGAATTAAAGCAAGGAAAACAGAGAGATAAATTTATTTGGAAATTTGCTCATGACATAAAAAAAGATGATTACATAATAGCTACCTCAGGGTTTAAGGAAATTTTAGGAATTGGTCAATGTGTGAAACCTTATTATTTTGACGAATCTAAAAAAACATTTAAACATTGTATTGGTGTTAAATGGTTGAAAGTAGATGGTGGATGGGAATACCAACGTAAAAAAGGTGCAAGACAAACCATCAACTGTGACAGAAATAAGGAACGTATCAATTTATATAAATCTATTTTAAATGGTACATACAGAAGAAATATAGAGGAAGTTGTTATGAATAATAATATTATTGACTATTTAAATAAATTAGAAAAATCCAAAAACCTCATCCTCCGTGGTGCTCCTGGTACAGGAAAAACTTATCTTGCTAAAGAAATAGCGACAGAGCTAACGGGTGGTAATGAAGATCAAATCGGCTTTGTACAATTTCACCCTTCCTATGATTATACGGATTTTGTAGAGGGGTTGAGACCGGTATCAAATGGCGATGGAGCTATTGAGTTTAAGCTAGAGGACGGAATTTTTAAGAAGTTCTGTCAGAAGGCTAAAGAAGCTCAGAAAACTGGAGGACAAGATAATTTTGATGAAGCTTGGGATCTTTATCTTGAGTATGTTAATAGTAGAGATGAAAAAGAATATTTGACAGAATTTTCCTATCTAACAGTAAATAGTCGAAATAATTTTAATATCAATTATGAAACTAAAGCCAAAGGAACTGTCTTAACAAAATCTTATGTTTATGAACTCTATAAAGACGAAAATTATCTGAAACAGCCCTTTTATCGTAACCAAGGAAAAAAAGTCCTTGAAACTTTAAAGAAAAGATTTGGTCTGAAAGATTATGTCTCTCCAACAAAGATCAACACAGACAAGAAATTCGTTTTTATTATCGATGAGATCAATCGTGGGGAGATTTCTAAGATTTTTGGTGAACTCTTTTTCTCTATCGACCCTGGTTATCGTGGTGAAAAGGGAAGTGTTTCTACCCAGTATGCTAATTTACATGAGACGGATGAAAAGTTTTATATCCCCGAAAATGTTTACATCATCGGAACCATGAATGATATTGACCGATCAGTGGATACATTTGATTTTGCTATGCGTCGTCGTTTCCGTTTTGTTGAAGTTACTGCCGAGAGTCAAGTTGGAATGTTGGATAAAGAGCTGAATATCCATGCCGAAGAAGCTAAAATTCGTCTAAGAAACTTGAATGCTGAAATCGAAAAAGTTCAGGAGCTAAATAGTCATTATCATATCGGTCCAAGTTATTTCCTTAAATTGAAGGAAGTGGATTTTGACTATGAATTACTCTGGTCTGATTATCTCAAACCACTTTTGGAAGATTACTTACGGGGTTCTTATAAGGAATCTGAAACTCTGGCAACATTGAAAAAAGCATTTAATCTGACAAATAACGAGCAAACAGAATTCCAAGATACTGGTGATAAAGATGCGGATAACTGATAATCAGCATAAAATTGCTAAAGAAGATTTTGTCGCAGAATATCCCAAACTAAGTCAAGCTCTTCTTGATAGAACACTGGATAACCTTTCTAGAGAGGATAATATCTTTATTTTTCCAAATGATTTGACTCATACTCCAGATTTAGAGAAGGACCAAAAGATTTTTGAAACTGTCAATCAGGAAATTAAGACTGGAAATGTGATTGGTTTTCTGGGGTGTGGTCAGGAAAAATTGACGATTTCCTCTCGTTTTTCTGATGAAAGTAACGACCATTTTTTGCATTATCTTTTACAAAAGGTTCTTCATATCAATCTCACTAGTTTAGATGTAGCTTTGTCGCGTGAAGATAAGCTCTATCAACTTTTGATGTATCTCTTCCCCAAGTATCTACAAACTGCAATTCGAAAAGGTCTGTATAAGGAATACCAGCGATTTTCTCATAACGACAGTCATGTAAAGGGAGTGATTGATGTAAGAAATCATCTCAAGAAAAACCTTCCTTTTATGGGAAATGTTGCCTACACAACGAGAGAGTTCACCTATGATAATCCACTCATGCAGTTGATTCGACATACGATTGAGTACATAAAGAATCAGAAAAGTTTCGGAGTTCTGCTTGATAGTAATCGTGAAAATATGACAGAAATTACGCGTGTGACTCCAGCTTATAAACTAGCTAATCGTGCCAAGATTATCAGAATGAATAAAACCAAACCTATTCGACATGCCTATTTCAGAGAGTACAGAAAGTTGCAAGAGCTTTGCCTGATGATCCTAAACCAAGAAAAGCACGGTTTAGGATATCAAGAGCAAAAAATCCATGGTATTCTTTTTGATGTTGCCTGGCTTTGGGAAGAGTATGTTTACACCTTGTTGCCAAAAGGTTTTGTACATCCCAGAAATAAGGATAAGACGGACGGAATTTCAGTATTTTCTGTTGGGAAACGAAAGGTATATCCAGATTTTTATGACAGAGAACGAAAGATTGTTCTAAATGCAAAATATAAGAAACTGGAGTTTACTGAAAAAGGAATCAACCGTGAGGACTTATTCCAGCTGATTTCCTATTCTCATATTTTAAAAGCTGAGAAAGCTGGATTGATTTTTCCTAGTATAGAGCAATCAGTAAATAGTGAGATAGGAGAGCTAGCAGGTTATGGAGCTTTGTTGAAGAAATGGTCTATCCAAATCCCTCAAAAAACTTCATCTTATAATGAATTTTGTAAAATGATGGAAAGCTCAGAAGAAAATTTTAAAGCGATTATTGATGAAGAAGTGGGGAGAAAATAGTCTCTTCACTTTTTTGCTATTTATATAAGTAATTTCCGAACAATATAATTTGATTATTGAAAATATTTGACAAAAACTGTACTTTGATTTATAATATGTCAAGGAAACGTCGGAAAAAGGCGTAGGGATGCGTAAGCATAGGTAGGTCATTACAAAAGAAACGAGACATCGATATGTTAAATGAATTTCCAATTTTTGATTACGAAGATATTCAGCTGATCCCAAATAAATGTGTCATTAAAAGCCGTGCAGAAGCAGACACGAGTGTCACACTTGGAAATCACACTTTCAAACTACCTGTTGTACCAGCCAATATGCAAACGATTTTGGATGAGGATGTTGCAGAGCAATTGGCTAAAGGCGGATACTTCTACATTATGCATCGTTTTGATGAAGCTGGGCGAATTCCTTTTATCAAACGCATGCACGATCAAGGGCTCATTGCTTCTATTTCAGTCGGTGTCAAGGACTACGAGTATGATTTTGTTAGCCGACTCAAGGCTGATGCTCCTGAGTATATCACGATTGACATTGCTCATGGTCATGCGGATAGCGTGATTTCTATGATCCAACACATCAAGAAAGAATTACCAGATACTTTTGTCATTGCTGGTAACGTAGGAACACCAGAAGCTGTGCGTGAATTGGAAAATGCTGGAGCGGATGCCACTAAGGTTGGAATCGGTCCTGGTAAGGTTTGTATTACCAAGGTCAAGACAGGTTTTGGTACAGGTGGCTGGCAGTTGGCAGCACTTCGCTGGTGTGCTAAAGCAGCGCGTAAACCGATCATCGCTGATGGTGGGATTCGTACTCATGGCGATATTGCCAAGTCTATCCGTTTCGGTGCTAGCATGGTCATGATTGGTTCCCTTTTTGCAGGACACATCGAAAGCCCAGGGAAGACGATTGAAGTCGATGGCGAACAATTCAAAGAATACTATGGTTCAGCTTCTCAATATCAAAAAGGAGCCTATAAAAATGTGGAAGGTAAACGCATCTTACTGCCTGCTAAAGGGCATTTGCAAGACACCCTTACTGAGATGGAGCAGGACTTGCAAAGTGCTATCTCTTATGCAGGTGGACGCAAGGTTGCTGACCTTAAACACGTTGATTATGTTATCGTGAAAAACTCTATCTGGAACGGGGATGCTTCACACTAACGGACGGTTAATCCACCAATAAAAAACTTGTTATTAGAGCAAATTTCTGTTATAATAAGACAAGTTTCCACCCTTAGTGTAATGGATATCACGTAAGATTCCGGTTCTTGAGATGGGGGTTCGATTCCCTCAGGGTGGATGTAAATAGCCTATGAAAGCCTTAAGTAAGGCTTTTTCTTTATCTCGTCCAAAGTTTGCCCCCTAATACTCTTCGAAAATCAAATTCAAACCACGTCAACGTCGCCTTGTCGTACTCAAGTACAGCCTGCGGCTAGTTTCCTAGTTTGCTCTTTGATTTTCATTGAGTATAAAACTGAAAATCTCATTTCAATGAATATCCAAATCCCCTCTAGTTCCGTTTTAAAGTGACTCAGGGGGCTTTTTTTGATATAATAAAAGAGACTGTTATCAGTTAGAAAGAGGTTGGTATGAAAGAATTACAAACTGTACTAAAGAAGCGTTTTGCAATCGAATTTGCAGACAAAAACTTACTGGAAACGGCCTTTACTCATACGAGTTATGCCAATGAGCACCGCCTCTTAAAAATTTCACACAATGAACGCTTGGAATTTTTAGGAGACGCTGTTCTGCAATTATTGATTTCAGAATATCTGTATAAAAAATATCCTAAGAAACCAGAGGGAGATTTGTCCAAGCTCCGTGCCATGATTGTCCGTGAGGAAAGTTTGGCTGGTTTTGCGCGTGATTGCCAGTTTGATCAGTTTATCAAGCTAGGAAAAGGAGAAGAAAAGTCTGGTGGTCGCAATCGTGACACCATTCTTGGTGATGCCTTTGAAGCCTTTCTGGGTGCTTTGCTTTTAGACAAGGATGTTGCTAGAGTAAAAGAGTTTATCTATCAGGTCATGATCCCCAAGGTTGAAGCAGGTGACTTTGAAATGATTAAGGATTACAAGACACACCTGCAAGAGTTGCTCCAGGTCAATGGAGATGTAGATATTCGTTACCAGGTGACCTCTGAAACGGGACCTGCCCATGACAAGGTTTTTGATGTAGAAGTTCTGGTTGAGGGCAAGAGTATCGGAAAAGGTCAAGGTCGTTCTAAAAAATTGGCAGAACAAGAGGCCGCCAAAAATGCAGTTGAGAAAGGGCTGGATTCATGTATTTAAAGGAGATTGAGATTCAGGGATTCAAGTCCTTTGCTGACAAGACCAAGGTCGTCTTTGACCAAGGTGTGACAGCTGTCGTTGGGCCCAATGGTTCTGGGAAGTCAAATATCACGGAAAGTCTGCGATGGGCCTTGGGAGAGTCCAGTGTCAAGAGTCTGCGTGGGGGTAAGATGCCTGATGTCATTTTTGCTGGGACTGAAAGTCGCAAACCGCTCAATTATGCCTCTGTTGTCGTGACCTTGGACAATGAAGATGGTTTTATCAAGGATGCGGGGCAAATCATTAAGGTAGAACGTCATATCTATCGTAGTGGTGATAGCGAGTATCGAATTGATGGCAAGAAAGTTCGCTTGCGTGATGTGCACGACCTTTTCTTGGATACAGGTTTGGGAAGGGATTCCTTCTCCATCATTTCCCAAGGGAAGGTTGAGGAGATTTTTAATTCCAAGCCAGAGGAACGCCGTGCTATTTTTGAAGAAGCTGCTGGAGTTTTAAAGTACAAGACTCGTAGAAAAGAAACAGAAAGCAAACTACAGCAAACTCAGGACAACCTAGACCGTTTAGAGGATATTATCTATGAGTTAGACAATCAAATCAAGCCCCTTGCAAAACAAGCCGAGAATGCTCGTAAGTTTCTCGACTTGGATGGTCAACGCAAGGCAATTTATTTGGATGTACTGGTTGCCCAAATCAAGGAAAACAAGGCTGAACTGGAGCTGACCGAGGAAGAACTAACTCAGGTTCAGGAACTTTTGACTAGCTATTACCAAAAACGTGAAGAGTTAGAAGAGGAAAATCAAACTCTTAAAAAGAAACGTCAGGATCTGCAAGCTGAAATGGCTAAAGACCAAGGGAGCTTGATGGATTTGACTAGTTTGATCAGTGACTTAGAGCGAAAACTAGCCCTATCCAAACTGGAATCCGAGCAAGTAGCCCTTAATCAACAAGAAGCACAAGCCCGTTTGGCGACTTTGGAAGATAAGAGAAAGGCTCTAAGTAAGGAAAAGGCTGAAAAAGAAGGGAATTTGGAACAGTTAGAGGAAAGTCTAGCTGAAAACAACAAGGAACTCAATCGTTTAGAAGCGGAGTTGTTGGCATTTTCAGATGATCCTGACCAAATGATTGAGCTCTTGCGTGAACGTTTTGTGGCTCTTTTACAAGAAGAAGCGGATGTCTCAAACCAGTTGACCCGCATCGAGAATGAACTAGAGAACAGCCGTCAGTTATCTCAAAAACAAGCAGATCAACTTGAGAAACTGAAAGAACAACTGGCTACAGCTAAAGAGAAGGCCAGTCAACAACAGGCTGAGCTTGAAACTGCCAAGGAGAAAGTTCAGAAATTATTGGCAGACTACCAAGCTAGTGCCAAGGAACAAGAGGAGCAGAAAGTTTCTTACCAAGCCCAGCAGAGCCAACTCTTTGATTGTCTAGACAGTCTCAAAAACAAGCAGGCTAGAGCCCAGAGTTTGAAAAACATCCTAAGAAATCATAGTAATTTTTATGCGGGTGTTAAGAGTGTTCTTCAAGAAAAAGCCCGTCTTGGTGGGATCATTGGTGCAGTCAGTGAACATTTGACCTTTGATGTGCATTATCAAACTGCCCTAGAGATTGCGCTTGGAGCTAGCAGTCAGCATATCATCGTAGAAGATGAAAATGCGGCAACCAAGGCGATTGATTTCCTCAAACGTAACAGAGCTGGTCGTGCAACCTTTCTTCCACTGACGACTATCAAGGCTCGTACGATTTCTAGTCAGAATCAAGATGCTATCGCAGCAAGTCCAGGCTTCCTTGGTATGGCTGATGAGTTGGTGTCGTTTGACAAGAGATTAGAAGCCATTTTTAAGAATTTGCTAGCTACGACGGCTATCTTTGACACCGTAGAACATGCGCGTACGGCAGCTCGCCAAGTTCGTTATCAGGTTCGCATGGTGACGCTTGATGGTACCGAATTGCGTACAGGTGGTTCCTACGCGGGTGGTGCTAATCGTCAAAACAATAGTATTTTCATCAAGCCAGAGCTGGAGCAATTACAAAAAGAAATTGCTGAAGAAGAAGCTAGTTTGCGATCAGAAGAAGAAAGTTTGAAGATATTGCAAGATGAGATGGCGGTATTGGCAGAAAGATTAGAAGCTATCAAATCTCAAGGCGAGCAAGCTCGTATTCAGGAGCAAGGTTTGTACCTAGCCTATCAACAAACCAATCAGCAGGTCGAAGAACTGGAAACGCTTTGGAAACTTCAAGAAGAGGAATTAAATCGCCTTACTGAAGGAGATTGGCAAGCGGATAAGGAAAAATGCCAAGAGCGCCTTACTACTATCGCAAGTGAAAAGCAAAATCTAGAAGCTGAGATTGAAGAGATTAAGTCGAATAAAAACGCTATTCAAGAACGATATCAAAACTTGCAGGAACAGATCTCTCAAGCGCGCTTGCTTAAGTCAGAACTGCAAGGACAAAAGCGCTATGAAGTGACTGATATTGAACGCCTAGGTAAGGAATTGGATAACCTCAATCTCGAACAAGAGGAAATCCAACGTCTCCTCCAAGAAAAGGTTGATAATCTTGAGAAGGTTGATACGGATCTGCTAAGTCAGCAGGTGGAAGAGGCCAAAACTCAGAAAACAAACCTCCAACAAGGTTTGATTCGCAAGCAGTTTGAGTTGGATGATATCGAAGGTCAGCTGGATGATATTGCCAGCCATTTGGATCAGGCTCGCCAGCAGAACGAAGAGTGGATTCGTAAACAAACACGTGCTGAAGCTAAGAAGGAAAAGGTCAGCGAACGCTTGCGCTATCTACAAGCTCAATTAACAGACCAGTACCAGATCAGTTACACAGAGGCTCTAGAAAAGGCTCATGAACTGGAAAATCTCACTTTGGCAGAGCAAGAGGTTAAAGATCTTGAGAAGGCTATTCGCTCACTCGGTCCTGTCAATATAGAAGCTATTGACCAGTACGAAGAAGTCCACAATCGTTTGGATTTCCTAAATAGTCAACGAGATGATATTTTGTCTGCGAAAAACCTGCTCCTTGAGACCATCACAGAGATGAATGATGAGGTTAAGGAACGCTTTAAATCAACCTTTGAAGCTATTCGTGAGTCCTTTAAAGTGACCTTTAGACAGATGTTTGGTGGAGGTCAGGCAGACTTGATATTGACTGAAGGCGACCTTTTAACAGCTGGTGTGGAGATTTCTGTTCAACCACCAGGTAAGAAAATCCAGTCTCTCAACCTCATGAGTGGTGGTGAAAAAGCCCTATCGGCTTTGGCCTTGTTGTTCTCTATCATTCGAGTCAAAACTATTCCTTTTGTTATCTTGGATGAGGTAGAGGCGGCACTGGACGAAGCCAATGTCAAACGTTTTGGGGATTACCTCAATCGTTTTGACAAGGATAGTCAGTTTATCGTTGTGACCCACCGTAAGGGAACGATGGCGGCAGCGGATTCTATCTATGGAGTTACCATGCAAGAATCAGGTGTGTCTAAGATTGTTTCGGTTAAGTTAAAAGACTTGGAAGAAACAGTAGACTAGTTATCAAATGATAGCATCTCTTAGGAGGTGCTATTTTTTAAAACTCATAGCTTGAATTGTCCATCAAGGTCAGTTCAGGCGCAAAAAACGACATTTGGGATTTCCTCTTAGCGAAAAGACTTTCTCTATGATATAATAGTTTCATGATTACAACAGTACCTATTAAGAACGAAAAAGATATTGCAGTACCAGGTAATACAGTCCTTGTACTAGGTTATTTTGATGGCATCCACAAGGGACATCAGAAACTCTTTGAAGTAGCTAGCAAGGCTTCTATGAAGGATTATCTGCCAGTTGTCGTGATGACCTTTACAGAATCGCCAAAACTTGCCTTACAACCTTACCAACCTGAACTCATGCTCCATATCGTCAATCACGAAGAACGGGAGCACAAGATGAAATGGCATGGAGTAGAGGCTCTATTCTTACTCGACTTTAGTAGCAAATTTGCTAGTTTAACGGGTCAAGAATTCTTTGATACTTATGTTAGAGCTTTAAAACCAGCCATTATCGTAGCAGGATTTGACTATACCTTTGGCTCTGATAAGAAAACTGCGGATGACCTGAAGGATTATTTTGATGGAGAGATCATCATTGTTCCTCCGGTCGAAGACGAAAAGGGCAAGATTAGTTCTACACGGATTCGTCAGGCTATTCTTGATGGAGATGTAAAGGAAGTCAATCATCTGCTCGGCACTCCGCTCCCATCTCGCGGAATGGTCGTTCATGGAAATGCTCGTGGGCGTACTATCGGTTATCCAACAGCCAATCTGGTCCTAAGAGACCGAACCTATATGCCGGCAGACGGTGTTTACGTAGTCGATATCGAAGTGCAACGTCAGAGATATCGTGGAATGGCAAGTGTTGGAAAAAATGTTACCTTTGATGGTGAAGAACCACGTTTTGAAGTCAATATTTTCGACTTTTCAGACGATATTTACGGTGAGACAGTCATGGTCTACTGGTTGGACCGTGTCCGCGATATGATCAAATTTGACTCCGTAGAGGAACTGGTTGACCAACTCCAGAAAGACGAAGAGATTGCTCGAAACTGGAAGGATGGAGATTCTGTCATTCAAGGGGCTCAGGTATAGAAAACGTCTGAATAAGCTTATAGAAGGTTTAGTTTATTTGATTGTAGTTTTGAAAGAGTGATATAATTCTTTTTAGTTCCCATAATTCCCTATTTTAGCATCTACTTATGCTCAGAATATAGACGAGGCTTTATTATGCAAACGCAAGAAGAAATGAATGTTCTGGTACCGGAAAAATTAGCAGAAATTGAGCGTGATTATGGTGTCAGAGTTTTATGGGCTATCGAGTCTGGTAGTCGTGCCTGGGGTTTTGAGTCTCCCGATAGTGACTTTGATGTACGATTTATCTACAAACACAAGCAAGATTTTTATCTCCGTTTAAATGAACAGCGTGATGTTATCGAGCTACCAATTGACGATACTTGGGATGTGAGTGGTTGGGATTTAGACAAGACTTTAAAACTCCTTTATAAGTCAAATCCTACACTGTTTGAATGGTTACAGTCACCAATTGTCTATCGACAAACGGATTTTATCGAGCGCATGCGTCCTCTTGCCAACCAGTATTTTTCTGAGAAGAAAATGCTCTACCATTACTTGAACACTGCTAGAACTCAAATGAATAAGTATCTTTCAGGAGACAAGGTCAAACCTAAAAAGTATTTCTATGCGCTGCGTCCTATTTTGGCCTGTCGTTGGATTGAAAAATACCATTCTGTTCCTCCAATTTTATTTGACGATTTGGTCAAAGAATTGCTTCCTGATGAGATGAAAGAGCATGTGTTAAGATTGCTTGATATCAAGGTCAAGGGAGCTGAAGGTATGGAAATTGATCCGATAATGCCAATTCAAGATTATATTTTAGCTAACATCCAAGAGTTGGATGCATACGTTCAAAGTGTTAGAGAGGAAAAGAAAGAGTGGAAAGCTCTAAATCAATTTTTCCTTGAAGAATTAGGCCACGACTGAGGTTTTTTATGGGTAAATGGACATGTAAATGTGGGCAAGCAATGAATGACCACCGAGCGCCCGATCCAAATGCTTATTCAGTTTATTCGGATGAGTTGTTTGAAGAAATCATAAATAAAGCTGACGACCATAATAAAATTTCTTATGATGATATTTCTGAAGCGTCATTTTATATGTGGAAGTGCCCTGAGTGTGGCAGTTTCATGGTTTTTGGCGAAGACGGGGATGGAGATCACTTTACTTTTTATGAGCGCCAAGAAGTAGAAAAGGTAGAGCCTCTCTTTGATCCAGATCAAGAGTTAAATCTTGTTGTGGTTGAGTTTCAGGAGGGAGGGAATGGCTATACGTATATCTGTGATGACCCAAATATCCATATAGGACACGCTGTTATTGTCCCAGTCGGGAAGGAAAATACTGAAAAAACTGCTTTAGTTGTACAGAAGTATCATGCCCTACCAAAGGATATCACTTTTCCTGTTGAAAAGTTAAAACGTGTCATTCGTAGGTATTCACATTTCGACCCAATCACTTCGAAAAACGTTTGTAGAAATATAATAAAGCTGGGAAGAATGCTTGATGCTTGCTCTAAAAATGTTAAACCTGCTAATCAGCAATATTATAGTATCAAAACTCCCTTAGGCTATTTCTGGTTAGAATTAAATGGAGTTCCAATTCCAATGAAAATTACGCAGGTTCAAGTCAAAGATACAAAGTACCAAGTAGATGTTGCCCTTTATATTAAGCCTTCAGAGATTAACTGTAGAAGATTCTATGAGCTGGAATTATGTGCAGATTTTGATATTGATGCTTCTAGATGGATCGATGTTCTCTCTGATGAAAACGTTTGGGGAAATACTTGGGAACTAAATGGCTTTCAATTTGGTATTACAGCAGGGGAGTCTCCAGAATTTGAAGACGAAGTTGTAGCGAGAAAGTATAGTCGTGTCCCACTTTATTATGACTGGCACCCTGAATTTGAAGATTATTATGGCTTCAGTTTAGCTTGGAAAAAATACGAGTCTGATAGCGATTTGTCAATTTTTTTCTATACAACGTAAGAAGCGGGAGGATATGTATGAATCAAGCATGGGATTTATTGTTTGAGGGTAAGATTAATGAGGCTAAAAAATTAGTTGAAGCTGATTTTTTATTGGAAACTTGCACAGATTTTAGTTTGTTAAATTTGATGGGGTATATTTATCTTGAAGAGCAAAAATACAACGAGTGCTTAAGTATCTATCAGCGTTACATTGACTTAGCACGAACTAAAAGCGACCCAGAAAATGAACATATAGGCTATCATCAGTTAGCCATGGTTTATCGTGAAATGAATGAATTTCAAACAGCCCTTTTCTATATCGAAAGAGAGCAAAAAATCATTGAAGAAGCTTTTACAGAGGATACCCTCAAATCTTCTGTTAACAATTATGAGCAAGGTTATTTACGATTAAAGCTAGGGAAAGTAGCAGAAGCATTCATGTATATGGAACAGTCCTTAAAACAAGCTTTGCAAACAGATGATTTGATTGCCCAAGCTTGTGCTTATAGAGGTTTAGGAGAGATTGGTTCGATACAAAATCCTGAAGAATCACATGAAAATTTTTTACAAGCTATCGCTCTTTTTGAAAAGGCAGGCGATCAGATTGGTGCTCAAGAGGTTAGAAAATTGCTAAATAATAAAAAGTAGCCTGTTCAGGCTACTTTTTATTAAAACACGCGATAGACATAAGGATTTTCTGGTTTGTCTACTTTTGTGAAACTCTCAACCTCAAGTGTTGGGAGTTTTTGTTTGAGTTCTTTATGGTAGTGAAGGGTCAGGGTTCCTCTAGCGGTGATCCAAGTATTGTCAGGATACTGGCGTGAGTTCCCCTTGGTCAAGAGTCCATATACACCAGAGTCAGCGATACAGTGGATGATGCCAAAGCGAAAGAGGAACTGGCTATCTGGATGGCTAGGATCGTTATAAACAAAGCCTGTAAATTCGATTTTCTTTCCTTCAAACTCCTGAGGATAGTCATAGAGAACTTCCATGACCTCCATATAGTTTTCATCTGTAACCTGAATGGTTGATTGGGAGAGGTATTTATCAGCTGTAGACCTCATTTCCTTTTCATAAGCAGATTTGGAAAAATAGGTGCTGGTATCGGGTTTGAGGTATTGACTGGATGTTCCTTCGCTTGCCTGAATGGCTGTGTCGATTCCCTCAGCAAGTGGGAAATGGTATCCCTTAGCAGAAACGGTTCTCGAGTCCAAACTTACGGTAGGAAAGGCAACTCCAATCAACAGAGGTAGTGACAGTAAAAGGATGCTGATTCGTCTAGCTTGACGACTTTCCAAATGGCTGTGAGAATTGATTTTCTTGATCCAGATGTAGAATTGGACCAGAGCCAATAGAAGAGAAAGGAGCATGGAAATATAGACTAGATAGGAATAGTGGAGGTTGATGTAGTGACTGAGCTTGCCAGATAGCTGCAGATAAAGGGTCAGAGCAAAATAACCTAGTAGAATGATAAATCGGATCATAGCATCACCCCCAACATGTAAGAATAAAGCAAGACAAGCACTGTCACGATGCCCATGAATTGCCAGATGAAGCGTGCTTTGAGATAGTGTTTCATCATGAGGAGATTTTTGATATCAAGCATGGGGCCAATGACCAGAAAAGCAAGGACTGGCGCTAGGCCGAAGCTCGAGAGGAGAGAAGCACCGATAAAGGCGTCCGCTTCGCTACAAAGAGAGAGGAGAAAGGCTAAAAACATGAGCAAGAGAATCGCAAGGACTGGACTTGCGCTGATAGAGGTCAAGATCCGAGTCGGGACATAGACCTGCACGATAGCCGCAAAGAGACAGCCAAAGACCAAGTAACGCCCCATATCGAAAAACTCATCAATAGCTTGTATAAAGACCTGAAACACTTTTCTAGAGGTACTCAAGTGTGAAAAGTCATGTTCATGACAAGCAATAGGATTCCCTTTTTGAATGGGTTCCTTCCAGAAAAATCCTAGGAAAATCCCAAGCACCAAAGCAATCACAATGGCTCCCAGCGCTCGCAAGAAGGCAAGTTTTATTGAATTGCCAAAGGCGGAATAAGTGGCGAAAAGAACGATAGGATTGATAATGGGAGCAGTCACCAGAAAAGGAACGGCCGTGTAGCTGGGCACTTTCTTTTCCAGAAAACGATTGATAATCGGAACGATTCCACATTCGCAGGATGGAAAGAGGAAGCCAATGAAGGTACCAAAAAAGATTCTCCCCCAACGATTGCGAGGAAGAAACTCATAAACTTTATCAGGTGTGATATAGACTTCAATCCAGCCTGAAATGAGACTCCCAATTAGAACAAAAGGAAGGGCTTCAATCATGATGGAGAGAAAAATAGCCCCCGCTTGTAATACACTAGGAGGAAGAGATTGGAAAACAGTCATCTATTTTTTCTTCTCAACTTTTTCTTTTTTGTCTTTGTCATCTGGGAAAGTGACTTGTGTTAAGTCAGGAAGTTTGGCGAATTCTTCAAACATCTTGTCCAAATCATCCGTTTTTGTAAATTTAACAGCCATGGGCCTACCTCTTTTCTAAATGTTACCTCTATTATACTATTATTTTGTGGAAAAGGGATTATTTTGATAATCAAAGATGCAAAAACAGGTAAGGCAAAACAAGAGCAGTTCCTTATGGTATAATAGGTATATGGATAAAAAATATGAAAAAATCTCCCAAGATTTGGGAGTAACCTTAAAGCAAATCGATACTGTTCTAAGTTTAACGGCAGAAGGGGCGACGATTCCCTTCATCGCGCGTTATCGAAAGGACATGACTGGTAGTCTGGATGAGGTGGCGATTAAGGCCATTATCGACTTGGATAAAAGTCTGACAAATCTCAATGACCGTAAGGAAGCTGTCTTGGCTAAGATTCAAGAACAAGGCAAGCTGACCAAGGAATTGGAAGCAGCTATTTTGGCAGCTGAGAAATTAGCAGACGTAGAAGAACTCTATCTTCCTTATAAGGAAAAACGTCGAACCAAGGCAACTATTGCCCGTGAAGCTGGACTCTTTCCTCTTGCTCGCTTGATTTTGCAGGATGTAGCTGACTTGGAGAAAGAAGCTGAGAAGTTTGTCTGTGAAGGATTTGCGACTGGTCAAGAAGCCTTGGCTGGGGCAGTTGATATTTTGGTAGAAGCCCTATCTGAAGATGTCAATCTACGTGCTATGACCTATCAGGAAGTGTTGAGACACTCTAAAATCACTTCGCAGGTCAAGGATGAGAGTCTTGATGAAAAACAAGTATTTCAGATTTATTATGATTTTTCAGAGACAGTTGGCAACATGCAGGGCTATCGAACCTTAGCCCTCAATCGTGGGGAAAAATTAGGCGTCTTGAAAGTTGGCTTTGAACATGCAACGGATCGTATCCTAGCTTTCTTTACTGCTCGTTTCAAGGTGAAAAATGCCTATATTGATGAAGTTGTTCAACAGTCAGTTAAGAAAAAGGTCTTGCCTGCTATCGAGCGCCGTATTCGGACAGAATTAACCGAAAAGGCAGAAGAAGGGGCGATCCAACTCTTTTCTGACAACCTGCGCAATCTCCTCTTGGTTGCTCCGCTAAAAGGGCGCGTGGTTTTAGGGTTTGACCCTGCCTTTCGTACAGGTGCCAAGCTGGCTGTCGTTGATGCGACGGGGAAAATGCTGACGACCCAAGTCATCTATCCCGTTAAACCAGCCTCTGCTCGTCAGATTGAAGAAGCCAAGAAAGACTTAGCCGACCTGATCGGTCAATACGGTGTGGAAATCATTGCTATCGGAAACGGAACGGCTAGCCGTGAAAGTGAAGCCTTTGTAGCGGAAGTTCTGAAAGATTTTCCAGAAGTCAGCTATGTCATCGTCAATGAAAGTGGTGCCTCTGTCTATTCTGCCAGTGAACTTGCTCGTCAGGAATTTCCAGAATTAACCGTTGAAAAACGCTCTGCTATCTCAATCGCCCGTCGTTTGCAAGATCCCCTTGCCGAATTGGTTAAAATCGATCCTAAGTCAATCGGTGTCGGGCAATACCAGCACGATGTTAGTCAGAAGAAACTATCTGAGAGTCTGGACTTTGTCGTCGATACCGTGGTAAACCAAGTCGGTGTCAATGTCAATACAGCCAGCCCAGCTCTTCTTTCCCACGTAGCTGGACTCAATAAAACCATTTCTGAAAATATTGTCAAATACCGTGAGGAAGAAGGAAAAATCACTTCACGCGCTCAAATCAAGAAGGTTCCCCGTCTGGGTGCCAAGGCCTTTGAGCAAGCTGCAGGTTTCCTTCGTATCCCTGAAAGTAGCAATATCCTCGATAATACAGGAGTTCACCCAGAAAACTACGCTGCAGTTAAGGAACTCTTCAAACGCTTGGATATCAAGGACTTGAATGAAGAAGCACAAAATAAACTTAAGTCACTTTCAGTCAAAGAAATGGCGCAAGAGCTAGAAGTTGGCCCAGAAACCCTAAAAGATATCATTGCCGACCTTCTCAGACCAGGTCGAGATTTCCGTGACTCTTTTGATGCTCCAGTTCTCCGTCAAGATGTACTGGACATCAAGGATCTTGTTGTCGGACAGAAGCTGGAAGGTGTGGTACGGAATGTCGTTGACTTCGGTGCCTTCGTTGATATCGGAATTCACGAGGATGGCCTCATTCATATTTCCCACATGAGTCGCAAATTTATCAAACATCCCAGCCAAGTGGTTTCAGTCGGAGATTTGGTAACGGTTTGGGTTAAAAAAATCGATACTGAACGTGAAAAAGTCAATCTGTCGCTCCTAGCTCCAGATGAATCTAACTGAGTACGTTCAGTCTGTTTCCCTCGAAGACTTTGGTAGAGCTTTCACGCACCAAGCCCAGTGGAATTCTCGTCTGCGAACGACAGGTGGGCGATTTTTCCCTAAAGATGGGCATTTGGATTTTAATCCCAAGGTCTATAATGAACTTGGTTTGGAAGTCTTTCGCAAAATCGTTCGCCATGAACTCTGCCACTATCATCTTTATTTTCAGAAAAAGGGTTATCGACATAGGGACCGAGAATTTAAGGAACTATTGAAAGAAGTGGATGGACTGCGCTTTGTTCCCCATTTGAAAGACCAAAGTAATTTCCTGGTCTATCAGTGCCAATACTGCCAGCAACGCTATCAACGCAAGAGGAAGGTTGATACAAAACGCTATCGCTGTGGCGTCTGCCGTGGCAAACTCGTCATCTTAAATCGGCCTAAGGACTGATGTTTGTGAACCTGTTTCATGCTATACTACTTGTAAGAATACCGAAAGAGGAAACAATCATGAATACAAAATTTTATAAAATGAGACGAAATCGTATGGTGTCAGGAGTTTTAGCTGGGCTATCAGACAAGTGGAATTTTGATGTAACCCTAGTCCGCTTTCTCTTCGCCATTTTTACCGTAGCAAATTTTGGAATTGGTGTGATAATCTACATCATCCTTGCCTCTATCCTGCCAACTAAGGAAGAAATCGAAGCCGAAATGTACGGAACAGGACCACGCAAACGTAAGGAAGCCCAAGCCATTGAAGACAATGATGGCTGGTTTTGGTGAGATTTAACAGGGAAAATTTATTATTTGCACTATGTTACTTAAAAGAAGCAGCATAAATGACTGAAAATCCCTTGTGGTTATTTAGCCACAAGGGATTTTGATATTTAAGTATATTCTTTTCCATCTTGAGAGAGATGAATTACCTGATCAGCCATTTTCCAAATACTAGGATTGTGAGTTGCGATGATAATTGTTCTATTAGCATTACGAAGTTCAAGGAGAATTTCCATAATTTCCTTGGAATTTTTTGGATCTAGCGAGGCGGTAGGCTCATCAGCTAAAACTAAAGGAGGATTTTTCAGGATAATCTTAGCAAGCGCTACGCGTTGAGCTTCACCACCAGATAATTCATAGATTTTTTGGTTGAGACTTAGATAATCTAGTCTGACAGCTTGTAGTGCTTGAAGAAGAAGTCTCTCTTTTTCTTGTTTCTTGTTCTGTTTTTTGCCAATCAGTCCCAGCTCAAGGTTTTCTCGAATGGTCTGACTTTCTAATAGTCCGAAGTTCTGGAAGAGATAACCTAGCTCGTTACGATAGAATTCCTCATTTTTTATTGAAGTCAAAGACTTTCCTTTGTAAACGATTTCTCCTTTGTCGAAAGTCTCTAGTTTTGCAAGCATATTGAGCAAAGTGGTTTTTCCACAACCACTGTCTCCTATCAAAGCATACACCATACCACTTTGAAAATTCAGATTCAAGTCTGAAAAAATAATACGAGAACCAAATTGTTTCCAAATATGTTGCAATTCAATCATACTATCCTCCTTTGATAATGCTAACATAGGTTTTGCTTTCCTTCTTATCACAGATTTTCAATAGAAGAACGGCTAAACTTAAAAAGCTGAAAAATAGAAACAGCGTAATCCATAAATTCTTAGAGATATATAGTGCTATACTACTTCCAATGAAGAGAGCTGCTATTTGAGAAGTGATATATCTATTGTGTAATTCAAAGAAATAATAGCCTGCTATTTTTTTCAAGAATATGGTTTTGCGAAAGGCTTCAAAATAGAGCAGATTTAAACTTGTAAACAGCAAAATTGAAGTCAAAATAGCAAACATAGCACTCGCTAAGTTACTAAAAATTTCTATTTTAATTTTTTGATTTAACTGGAGATAGGTTTCCCTAGCAGACGATAGCCCTGAGACCATATGATCAAGTTGATAGTGTTTCAAAAGTTCTTGTGTCTGGTGGAGGTCTGTAAAATAGAGATATTCTAGATTTGTAAACCAGAAGATGGAGGAAGCCTTGCCAAGTGCTTTAGGAGAAAGCACAAGAAAGATGGGATTTGATAACCATTGATCATAAGCAATATGGGCGGTATTACAGAGAAATACATCATTTTTTTGATTGGTATAAGCTATACTAACTTCGACAGTTTGATTAGACTTGCTACTGTATAATCGGTTGGTTAACTCTTGTTGCAAGGTTGATTTTATATCTTTTTCATTTTTTTGTAGTTCTTCTGGGAGTATGGCAAGAATCTGTCCATCTTTGAGGGTGTTGATTTTTTGAAAGGTTTCTGATGTTAACTTTATACCTTCTTTTTTGAAGTAGTTAGGTGTTACATAGAGAATATTTTTTCCTTCCACACCATAAGGGTTATTTTCAGTTTCATTATGATTTGAGGTAGCTTGCTTAAGAGCTTGCTCAACTAGATTATGTTTAATAAGGAAGGCATTCTCATTATCTATAGCATGCTGAATAAAGTCAAACCATTTATCAGCATTTGTCTGCAGTTCATCTAAATTTTTCATCTGACTGGAACGCCCTGTTTGAAGATTGACAACATTGGAGCGTTGTTCCCAAGTAGCTTGTCCAGCCTCATTTTTTTCAAGGATATGATAGTAAGTAGACATTCGTCCAAATCCTACAATAACCAGTAGAATGGCAAGTACCTGACCAAAGTAGAGAATGCGTAGGATTGACTTGATTGGCAATTTCCCTTTGATGATAGAGAGGAGATGAACTTTTTTTAAAGAAATGGTAAAAAGAAGGGCAATTAGGAGGCTAAGTAAGAAAAGTAGGCTATTGTAAAGAATAAAAAGTATTCCTAAAAAAGTTTGAACGTCATAAGGATATCCTAGGGAAATGAGCAAGACACTTGCTATCAGCAAAGCAGGTAGACCAAAAAGAAGGATATCAAGTCCGTCTCTTGCGAGAGAACGAAAGAAGAGATGGCTCAGTTGTTCTCCAGAAATCAATCGAATCCCTGACTGAGAGAGAGATTGAATTTGGCCAATAACAATCAAAGCTAAGAAAGTCAGCAAAAAGATTAACATACTGGTAAGCTGATTAGGTTGGGTAAAGAGGGCAAGTACAAAGGATACTCTGTCATTTTCAAATGCATTCGCTTTTTCTAGTCCAAGTTCTTTCAGATGAGTGGCCAATTCTTGACTAGTTAGGGATCCGCTGATAATATTGTAGTTGTTGAGAAGATCGCTCTTGTGAATGCTTTCTTGACTTGCTGGAGGCATCCAGTCTGGGAGTTTCCCATCTCCAAAAACTTCGTAGTAAGTTTGTGATTTTCCATCACTATCTACTTCCCAAATGGTTCTTGCGATAAGACTATTATGTTCTTTAGCAAGACTATTTAATTCTTCTTTAACGGTAGAATAATCTGCTTGCCCACTTAATACTGCTGCACCCGGGAACAGGATTTGTGGAAGAGAGTCTTTCAAAAAGGACAGAGTGGCAATGAGAAAGAAAGTTAAAATAAGATTGCTGATGAAGAGAAAAACACGTTTCATAGGAACCTCTTTCTAAAAAGAGGGGCTGAACCTCCCTCCTTATAGCAGCGATACGAATGATAGTTTAGCACTTTTAAAAATAATTATCAGAAAGCTAATTCTTTTACAAGACGTCAAAGAAAGCCTTTTCATAATTTAATTTTACTATTATTTTAAGGATAAAACAAGCAATACTATGGCTTTTTATAGTAGCTATTTTCAAAAATATTCTTCAATCTTACAAAAATGTAAGATTAAAGTCTCTTTTGTAAGGTTAGGTTATGGCAAGCCATCTTTTTTTGCGATAAACTAGACTCATAAAGAACAAAGGAGCAAAACCATGAAAAGAATTTTACAAAAGAAAACAAGAAAACCAAGTCAAAAAGATATCAAGCGTGTTCAACTAGGATGCGCTATGATGCAAGCACAGTTTCAAATGATGGGATATTAAGAAGGAGAAAATCATGACACTTTTAGATGTAAAACACGTTCAAAAAATCTATAAAACACGTTTCCAAGGCAACCAAGTAGAAGCACTCAAAGACATTCACTTTACTGTAGAAAAGGGTGACTACGTTGCTATCATGGGAGAGTCTGGCTCAGGGAAGTCTACCCTACTCAACATCCTAGCAATGCTTGACAAACCAACTCGTGGTCAGGTTTACCTAAACGGAACAGACACAGCCACTATTAAAAATTCACAGGCTTCGAGTTTCCGTCGGGAAAAGTTGGGATTTGTCTTCCAAGACTTTAACTTGCTAGATACCCTGTCTGTTAAGGACAATATCTTGCTTCCGCTAGTATTATCACGAAAACCTATCACAGAGATGATGAAGAAATTGGTAGTAACCGCTGAAAATCTGGGCATCAACCAATTGCAAGAGAAGTACCCTTACGAGATCTCAGGAGGTCAAAAACAGCGGGTAGCAGTAGCACGCGCCATCATCACAGAACCTGAAATTCTCCTTGCGGATGAGCCAACAGGAGCCCTTGACTCCAAGTCATCTGCAGCCTTACTCGATGTATTTGATGAAATCAATGAACGCGGTCAAACTATTCTTATGGTAACCCACTCAACGGCAGCAGCCAGCAGGGCCAAGCGAGTTCTCTTTATCAAGGACGGCATTCTTTACAACCAAATTTACCGTGGAGACAAGACAGAGCGTCAGATGTTCCAAGAAATCTCTGATACTTTGACTGTTATGGCAAGCGAGGTGAATTAGTATGTTCCGATTAACCAATAAGTTAGCGGCATCCAACTTGATTAAAAACCGCAAACTCTACTATCCCTTTGCCCTTGCTGTTCTCTTAGCAGTGACCATCACCTATCTCTTTTACTCACTGTCACTTAATCCTAATATTGGCAAGATACGAGGGGGAGAAACTATCTCTATGACCCTCGCTCTCGGTATGGTAGTTGTTACCATCGCTTCTGGAATTATTGTCCTGTATGCCAATAGTTTTGTCATGAAGAACCGCTCCAAGGAGCTGGGTGTATATGGTATGCTGGGTCTCGAAAAGCGCCATTTGATCAGTATGGTTTTTAAGGAGCTTCTTATTTTTGGTTCCTTAACCTTGACAGCTGGTCTCGGTCTAGGAGCTCTCTTTGATAAGCTAATCTTCGCCCTTCTTCTGAAGCTGATGAAGATGAAAGTGGAGCTCGTTTCGACTTTCCAACCAATTGTCTTTATCCTAGTTCTCATCGTCTTTGGAGCTATCTTCCTAGGTCTGATTTTTATCAATGCCTTTCGTATTGCACGCATGAATGCCCTTCAGCTCTCTCGTGAGAAGGCCAGTGGTGAGAAAAAAGGACGTTTCTTAGGTCTTCAAACTATACTAGGTTTGATTAGTATGGGAACTGGCTACTACCTAGCAGTTACCGTTGAAAATCCACTTAATGCTGTTCTGATTTTCTTCGTAGCAGTCTTGTTGGTAATTTTGGGAACTTATCTTCTCTTCAATGCAGGGATTACAGTTTTCCTAAAAATCTTGAAGAAAAACAAGCGTTATTATTACCAACCCAACAACATGATTTCTGTATCCAATCTCATTTTCCGAATGAAGAAAAATGCGGTTGGTCTGGCAACGATTGCAATTCTCTCAACCATGGTCTTGGTGACAATGTCTGCTGCAACAAGTATTTTTAAGGCTTCAGAAAACTTCAAGAAGGTCATGAATCCACATGATTTTGGGATTACAGGACAGAATGTTGAAAAAGAAGACATCGAAAAACTCTTGAACAAGTATGCTAGTGATAAAGGATTGACTGTCACAAAGAAAGAAGTTCTTACATACAGTAACTTTGGTGTGGCAAATCAAGAAGGTACGAAATTGACAATCTTTGAGAAAGGTCAAAATCGTGTTCAACCGAAAACTATTTTTATGGTCTTTGACCAAAAAGACTATGAGAATATGACAGGACAGAAACTTGGACTTTCAGGTAAGGAAGTTGGATTGTTTGCTCAAAACAAGCAACTTCAAGGTCAAAAAGAACTGACTCTGAATGACCAGACCTACACGATCAAAGAAGAAATCAAGAAAGATTTTATTCTTGAACATGTCCCAAATCAGTACAATATCCTAACTTCGGACTATAACTATCTGGTTGTTCCTGACTTACAAGCCTTTCTTGACCAACATCCTAACTCTTCCATCTTTAATCAATACTATGGTGGTATGAATGTAACGGCTAGCGAGGACGAGCAGCTTAAAATTGCAGATGACTATTCAAAATTCGTTAACAACTTTAATAGAGAAATAAACAAAGAAGGAAGCTATGTTTACGGAAGCAATCTGGCTGATAGTAGTGCGCAGATGAGTGCTCTCTTTGGTGGAGTCTTCTTCATCGGTATCTTCCTCTCTATCATCTTTATGGTGGGAACGGTTCTCGTCATCTACTACAAACAAATCTCTGAAGGCTATGAAGACCGTGAACGATTTATCATTTTGCAAAAAGTCGGTCTCGATCAAAAGCAAATCAAGCAAACCATTAATAAACAGGTCCTAACTGTTTTCTTCCTCCCATTGCTCTTTGCTTTCCTACACCTTGCCTTTGCCTATCATATGCTTAGCCTCATTCTAAAAGTCATTGGGGTACTAGATGCAACCATGATGTTGACTGTCACTCTGTCCATCTGTGCCATCTTCCTCATCGTCTATGTCTTGATCTTTATGATTACCTCAAGAAGCTATCGCAAGATTGTGCAAATGTAAAAAAAATACCTCGATGTTTATCGAGGTATTTCTTTTATCTTAAATGCTGAAGAGTTGTCCAAATAGGTAAGTCACTCCCATAGTTAGAAGTCCGATACAGAGGTTACGGATCATAGCAGTTTTCGTAGGAGCCTTGCCTAATTTAGCACTGGTATAGCCAGTGACGAGAAGGGAAAGGGCAACGATAAAAACAGTAGCAGGAATGCGATAGTTACTTGGAAAGATGATAATGGAAAGCATAGGAGGAAGACTTCCCAGTACAAAGGCGATAAAGCTAGAGATCGCAGCATGCCAAGGATTGGTAAACTCTTCATACTCGATACCGTATTTTTCCTCAACTAAGGCTTTGAGGGGATTTTTTAAAAAGGCCTTGTTGGTCAAGAGTTGGGCGGACGTTTCACACTCACCATTTTGAAGGTAAGCAGCATAGAGGGATTGTTTTGCAGATTCGATGTCTTTATCTAAGAGTAATTGCTCTCTAGCGACAGCGGCTTCTTCCGTATCTTTCTGAGTGGATACAGAGACATATTCGCCACCGGCCATAGAAAAAGCACCAGCGAGGATAGCGGCCAATCCTGATAAAAAGATAATCCAGATATTGCTCGTCGCACTGGCAACACCTATAACGACTCCAGCAATGGAAATAATTCCATCATTGGCTCCTAGAACACCTGCGCGTAGGATATTGAGTCGGCCTGTAAAGTTAGCATCAATTTCATGTTTTATTTCTGTCATAGTCATCTCCTTTCTCTCCATTATAGAGAAAAGGGTAGGGGAATACAAACTTTTTAAACTATCTGAAAAAAGTTCTACTATTCTAATTTTTAGGCCCTTTGAAGTTTCTCCGAAAAAGTAGTGCTATCCTACTGTACTGGACCTTTTTAAACTTATCTATGGTATAATAGAAGATAGATTTATCAATTGGAGAACGAAGAATTTTATGATTAAACTTGTAGCAACCGATATGGATGGAACCTTTCTAGATGGAGAGGGTCGGTTTGATATGGAACGCCTTAAAAACGTACTTGTTTCCTACAAGGAAAAGGGAATTTATTTTGCAGTGGCTTCAGGTCGTGGTATTCTGTCCCTGAAAAAGTTGTTTGCGGATGTGCGTGATGAAGTGATTTTTATAGCTGAAAATGGGAGCTATGTTGAGTTTCATGGGGATGATATGTACGAGGCTACTATGTCTCGGGATTTTTACTTGAGGACTTTTGAAGCTTTAAAGAAATCACCCTATTTTGATGAAAGAAAAATGCTTCTGACGGGGAAAAAAGCTTGTTATGTTTTGGATACAGTGGATGAGACCTATCTCATGTTTAGTCGTCACTACAATGAAAACATTCAAAAAGTAGCGAGTTTGGAAGATATCACGGATGAGATTTTTAAATTCACCACCAACTTTACTGAAGAAACGATAGAAGCTGGAGAGGCCTGGGTCAACGAAAATGTTTCTGGTGTGAAAGCCATGACCACAGGTTTTGAATCCATCGATATTGTCTTGGACTATGTTGATAAGGGTGTGGCTATTGTAGAGCTGGCAAAAAAACTTGGTCTAACCATGGATCAGGTTATGGCGTTTGGTGATAATCTCAATGACCTTCACATGATGCAGGTTGTGGGTCACCCAATCGCTCCTGAAAATGCGCGACCAGAGATTATAGAATTAGCAGAAGCAGTGATTGGCCACCATAAGGACCAGTCAGTGATGGCTTATATGGAGGGCTTATAATGGCAGATATTAAATTAATTGCATTGGACTTGGATGGCACCTTGCTGACAACGGATAAAAAGCTGACAGATCGTACCAAGGCGGTCCTCAAAGCTGCCCGTGACCGTGGCATCAAGGTCGTTCTGACAACGGGACGTCCTCTGAAGGCTATGGATTTCTTTCTCCATGAGCTAGGGACTGACGGTCAGGAGGATGAGTACACCATCACCTTTAATGGTGGTCTGGTACAGAAAAATACAGGAGAGATTCTCGATAAAACAGTCTTTTCAATCGACGATGTGGCACGCTTGTACGAGGAAACTGAAAAACTCGGACTTCCGTTAGATGCTATTTCAGAAGGAACTGTCTATCAAATCCAGTCTGACCACGAAAGTCTCTATGCCAAGTTCAACCCAGCCTTGACTTTCGTACCAGTCGCTTTTGAGGATCTATCTAGTCAGATGACGTATAATAAATGTGTGACTGCCTTTGCCCAAGAACCTTTGGATGCAGCGATTCAACAGATTTCCCCTGAATTGTTTGACCAATACGAAATCTTCAAATCGCGTGAACTCTTATTGGAATGGTCACCGAAAAAAGTCCACAAGGCAACAGGTTTAGCGAAATTAATTAAACACCTAGGAATCGACCAAAGTCAAGTCATGGCTTGTGGGGACGAGGCCAATGACCTTTCCATGATTGAGTGGGCAGGTTTGGGAGTTGCCATGCAAAATGCTGTTCCAGCGGTTAAGGAAGTTGCCAATGTGATTACCCCTATGACCAACGACGAGGAAGCCGTTGCCTGGGCTATCGAAGAATACGTGCTAAAGGAGAACTAGAATATGGGATTATTTGACCGTTTATTTGGAAAAAAAGAAGAGCCGAAAATCGAAGATATCGTAAAAGAAGCTCTGGAAAATCTTGATTTGTCAGAAGAGGTTGAAGAAAACCAAACGGCAGTCGACGAAACTTCTCAGGAAGAGACAACAAGAGACAAAGTGGAAGAAACTCTTGCTCAAGAAGAAATTCCTCAGGTCTCGACAGATGAGGCCATTGAACCAGAAGCAGTCGAGGAAACAGGTCAGGAAGAGGTTGAGCTAGAATCTTATGAGCTAGAGAAAAGACAAGAGCCGGAAGAAATTCTAGAAGAAGAGAACCAAGAAACTGTAGCGTTCGAAGAAGGGTTAGCTTCTGAAGTAGTAGAAGAAGAACTTCCTCAGGTTGAAGAAACCGTACAGGAAAAATATGACCGCAGTCTCAAGAAAACCCGTACAGGATTCGGTGCTCGTTTGAATGCCTTCTTTGCCAACTTCCGTTCTGTCGATGAAGAATTCTTCGAGGAATTGGAAGAACTGCTCATCATGAGCGACGTCGGTGTGCAGGTCGCTTCAAACTTAACAGAAGAACTACGCTATGAAGCTAAACTCGAAAACGCTAAGAAGCCTGACGCACTCCGTCGTGTCATTATCGAGAAATTGGTTGAACTCTATGAGAAGGATGGCAACTACGATGAACAAATCCATTTCCAAGATGGTTTAACAGTCATGCTCTTTGTTGGTGTTAATGGTGTTGGGAAAACAACTTCTATTGGGAAATTGGCTCATCGCTATAAACAAGCTGGCAAGAAAGTCATGCTGGTTGCGGCAGATACCTTCCGTGCGGGTGCTGTGGCCCAGCTAGCTGAATGGGGTCGACGTGTGGATGTTCCTGTTGTGACGGGACCAGAAAAGGCTGACCCTGCTAGTGTGGTCTTTGATGGGATGGAACGTGCTGTAGCTGAAGGGATTGATATTCTCATGATTGATACAGCAGGTCGTTTGCAAAATAAGGACAACCTTATGGCCGAGTTGGAAAAGATTGGCCGTATTATCAAACGTGTCGTTCCTGAAGCACCTCATGAAACTTTCCTGGCACTCGATGCTTCAACTGGACAGAACGCCTTGGTACAGGCTAAGGAATTTTCTAAGATAACACCATTGACTGGTATTGTTTTGACAAAAATTGACGGAACTGCCCGAGGTGGTGTTGTTCTGGCTATCCGCGAAGAACTTAATATCCCTGTAAAATTGATTGGTTTCGGTGAAAAAATCGATGATATAGGAGAATTTAACTCTGAAAACTTTATGAAAGGTCTCTTAGAAGGCTTGATTTAATACAAAATAAATATCCTGCAAGTCAATCTTGCAGGATATTTTTGCTATTCTAAACGGCCATCTTCACGATAGGCGATATCTGGTTGCCAGGTCCATTTTGCTCCAAACTTCTCTAGTAAGTCAAAGCTTGCTTGTGGTCCCATGCTTCCGGACTTGTAGTCGTGGAGCGGAACTTCATTTTGAGCCCAGAGCTTTTCGATACGGTCAATCAATTTCCAAGAAGCACTTACCTCATCCCAGTGGCTAAAGTTGGTTGAGTTGTTGTTCAAGACATCGTAGATTAATTTCTCGTATGGGTCTGGTGAGGCTCCAGTAGCAGTAGCATCTGTACGGTAATCCAGAGAGCTTGGTGCCAGGTTGAATTCTTCACCGACTTGCTTCCCATTAAGGCTGAGAGAGAAGCCTTCAGTTGGTTGGATATAGATGGTCAAGATATTTGGTGCCAAAGGTTCTCCAAAGATAGAGTCCATTTGCTTAAAGACGATATTGACATGAGTCCCTTTTTCAGTCAGACGTTTCCCTGTTCGGAAGAAGAAGGGAACACCACGGAAACGATCGCTATCTACAAAGAAGGCGCCAGATGCAAAGGTTTCTGTTGTAGATTCAGGATCGACATTTGGCTCGCTTCGATAGGAAATGTATTTCATGCCATCGATTTTACCAGAGCGATACTGACCACGAATAAACTGTTCTTTCAATTCTTCCTCAGTTGGATGATAGAGGTTTTTAAAGACCTTTATCTTTTCAGCACGAATCTCATCTTTTGTAAAGCTAGCTGGTTTGTCCATGGCTAGAAGAGAGAGGAGTTGAAGAGTATGGTTTTGCACCATATCACGAAGGGCACCAGATTGATCATAGTAGCCACCGCGTTCTTCTACACCCAAGCGCTCTGCAAAGGTAATTTGAACATTATCGATGTGTTCGCGATTCCAAACATTCTCAAAGATCATATTGGCAAAACGAACAGCAAAGATACTCTGAATCATCTCTTTACCTAGGTAATGGTCGATACGGTAGATTTGCTCCTCATCAAAGGCCGCAAGGAGATCTTCATTGAGTTTGCTAGCTGTTTCGTAGTCTGTACCAAATGGTTTCTCAACGATCAAGCGCTCAAAACCTTTGCCATCAACAATGTTTTCAGATTTGAGATGCTTGGCAATAGTTCCAAAGAACTGAGGTGCCATAGACAAGAAGAAGAGCTTATTGTGTTCAGCTTGGTATTTTTCATTCAGCTCAGTTTGTAATTGACGCAAAGCAATGTAATGTTCCGTATCATTCACATCATGGCTTTGATAGTAGAAGTGGCTGGCAAATTCCTGGGCTTGCTCGGTACTATCTGCCAAATCAAGGATGGACTCGACAACTACAGATTCAAAATATTCCTTACTCCAAGGTCTACGAGCTGTTCCGATAACAGCAAAATGCTCAGAGAGATTGCCTGATTTATAGAGTCTGAAAAGGGAAGGGTAGAGTTTGCGTTTAGCTAAATCTCCACTCGCACCGAAAATTGTAACAATAACCTTTGATGACATCTAGCTACCTAATTTCTATATTTTTTCCTAGTTGGACTAGGGATGAGATTTCCTCATTATCATAGTTTTTATTTTATCATAATTTTCAAAAAAAACAAAAAATCCAATACGCAATTAAAAAACTGTAAGGAGAACCTTACAGTTTTGTTTTATACATTTAAGACCTTGTCCAAGAACTCTTTTAGACGAGGGTGTTGCGGATTGTCGAAGATCTGATCTGGAGTTCCATCTTCCAGGAATTCACCATCAGCTGTAAAGATAACGCGGTTGGCTACCTGACGTGCAAATCCCATCTCGTGGGTTACGATAATCATGGTCATGCCTTGTTCCGCCAATTCCTTCATAACATTCAGTACATCTCCGACCATCTCAGGGTCCAGAGCGGAAGTTGGCTCATCAAAGAGCATGATATCAGGATTCATGGCAAGTCCACGAGCGATAGCTACACGCTGTTTTTGACCACCTGATAGGCTATCTGGGTTGGCATTAGCTTTGTCTGCAAGACCGACTTTCTCCAGCAACTCCATCCCCAATTTTTCAGCTTCTTCTTTGGTCATTCGTTTGTGTTCAATAGGTGCAAAAGTGATATTTTCTAGGACGGACATGTGAGGGAAGAGGTTGAAGTGTTGGAAGACCATTCCCACGTTTTCACGAACATGGTCGACATTGGTTGATTTTTCAGTCAGATCATAACCATTTACTGTGATGTGGCCACTCGTTACCTCCTCGAGAAGGTTAAGGCTACGGAGGAAAGTGGATTTACCAGAACCAGAAGGACCGATGATACAGACAACATCTCCTTCATAGAACTTAGTAGTAATGCCTTTTAAAACTTCGTTTTTTCCATAATACTTATGCAAATCATTTACATCAATTTTTAGTTTTGCCATTAACGAATCCTCTTTTCTAAGCGTTTCGCTAGTCTAGTCAAAAGCGTGATAATTACAAGATAGAAGATAGCAAGGATTGCATACATCTTGAAACTTTGGTAGTTACGGGCGATGATAATCTTACCAGTTTGGAAAAGTTCCACCAGACCGATAGCAGATACGATGGTTGTATCTTTAAGAGCGATAACGAATTGGTTGACAAAGTTTGGCAACATCAATTTAGTCGCTTGTGGCAAGATAATCTTACGCATGGTTTTTCCATAAGAGATGCCAAGACTGCGGCTGGCCTCCATTTGCCCAACTGGAACAGCTTGAATCCCACCACGAACGATTTCAGCGATATAAGCTGCCGCATTGAGTGAGAGGGCAATAGTACCAGCTACAAAGTCATTGATTGGACTTTGTTGGCCTGTAATGGACTCGATGAAGTTTGGAATTCCCCAGAAGATGAAGGCTGCAAGAATCATCAATGGAATTCCTCGAATAACGTCAACGAAAATCTCAGAGATTAGACGAAGAGATTTGTATGGGCTAACGCTAAACATACCGAAGATAATACCGATGACAATGGCAATTGCAAATGAGATAAGAGCTAGAGCAAGAGTGATTCCAAGTCCACTAAGAAGTTGTTTGTAGTTGTTTTGAAGCAAGCCCCAGATAGTTGTTTCGTCAACCGTACTTGTAGAGTTAGTTGAAGTTTCGCTAGCTAGATACTTGTCAAGAATCTTTTGGAATTCTCCATTAGCTTTAAGATTTGCAAGTCCGTTATTGAACATCTGGATCAATTCTGGGTTTGTTCCTTTTTTAACCGCAAAGGCAGTTTCACCGATTGGAGTTCCAGCGATTGGTGTTTTCAATTTTTGACCTTGGCTGATAGAATATTTTAGAACTGGCTCATCATCCATCACGGCATCAATAGATCCAGTATTCAGACTGTCATACATAGATGCGCCATCTGCAAAGGTTTTAATCTTATAACCGTATTTACTTTGATTTTCAGTAAGGAACGTTTGAGAAGCAGTTCCGTTTTTAACACCGACAGTTTTATCCTTGAGATCTTCATAAGAAGCGATTGTGCTTGATTCTTTCACACCGAGAATCGTATTTGCTGTGTAGTATGATTCTGAGAAGTCGAAGGTTTCCTTACGGGCATCTGTTACAGACATACCAGCAATGATACCATCTGCTTGTCCTGCTTGAACAGCACTAATGGCTGCGTCAAATCCTGGGTTGGTAATTTCAATTTCAAAACCTTGATCTTTGGCAATGGCCTTGATGAGGTCCATATCAATACCAGTGTATTGATTGCTTGAATTTTGAAAGACGAATGGGGCGAAAGATGAGTCGCTGGCAATAATGTACTTGCTTTTCACGGGAGTAGCTTTTTGTCCAGCAGCAGTAGTTGTCGTTGGGGTTGCCGTAGTTGTAGAAGCTGTCCATTTTTGGATGATTTGCTCCAAGCTACCATCCTTCTTCATTTGTGCTAGGGCTTCGTTAAACTCGGTAACCAAGTGTTCATACTTGCTCCCTTTCTTGACACCAAAAGCAAAGCTTCCAACAGCCTCACCATCCATATTGATGCTAAGATCTTGTCCTTGGTTAATCGCATACTCAATAACAGGTTTATCATCCATGATGGCATTTACAGCACCAGCACTTAGACTGTTATTCATCAAATCACCTGTATCAAATGTTTTGATAGAGAAACCGTATTTATCTTTGATACTTTCTAGGAAACGTTGAGCGGCAGTTCCGTTCTTAACACCAACTGTTTTTCCGCTAAGTTCCTCATATTTGGTGATTTTATTTGCCTTTGTGGTAGCAATGACAACTTTTGTATCATAATAGGTATCAGACATGGTAAAGACATTTTCACGTTCTTTTGTTTTTGTCATACCTGCCATAATAGCATCTGCTTGACCTGACTGCACTGCATTTACAGCTGCATCAAAGCCAGGATAAGACATTTGGATATTCCATCCTTTGATTTCTGCGACTTTATTGATAATATCAACATCAATTCCTTTATAGGTTTGATCTGAATCTTTAAACTCAAAGGGTGCGTAAGCTGTATCAGACACAATCTTAACAGTATCAGCTTTTGCCATACCTAGTGAGAAAATGGGAAATAAAATGAGCAAACATGCTAGTATTTTTTTCTTCATTTTTAGTCTCCTTTTCCGAATATTTTCCCATTATATCAGAAAATGAATGAAAAGGCAAATTTTATGAATTTTATGTAAGAAAATATAACATGAATTGCTCGTTCTTATCAGTTTGGAGAAGAGTCTGAAAAGCAAATTTATGGTAAAATAGAAGGATAGAAAAATGCAGATGAGGCAATCATGATTAATCGAATTACAGATAATAAATTTAAACTAGTATCAAAATATGAACCTTCAGGAGATCAACCACAAGCGATTGAGCAGTTGGTTGACAATATCGAGGGTGGAGAGAAGGCTCAGATTCTGATGGGGGCGACGGGGACAGGGAAGACCTATACCATGAGTCAGGTCATTTCCAAAGTCAATAAACCAACTTTGGTTATTGCCCATAACAAAACTCTAGCTGGTCAGCTCTATGGAGAGTTCAAGGAATTTTTCCCTGAAAATGCTGTTGAGTACTTCGTGTCTTACTATGATTATTACCAACCCGAGGCCTATGTCCCTTCGAGTGATACTTATATTGAAAAGGATAGCTCGGTCAATGATGAGATTGACAAGCTCCGTCACTCAGCGACTTCAGCCCTTCTGGAGCGCAATGACGTCATTGTCGTGGCTTCTGTCTCTTGTATCTATGGTTTGGGTTCGCCCAAGGAATATTCTGATAGTGTCGTTAGTCTCCGTCCAGGTCTGGAGATTTCTCGTGATAAACTCTTGAATGACTTGGTGGATATTCAGTTTGAACGCAATGATATTGATTTCCAACGGGGAAGATTTCGCGTACGCGGGGATGTGGTGGAGATTTTCCCAGCTTCCCGAGATGAACACGCTTTTCGAGTAGAGTTTTTCGGGGATGAAATTGATCGTATCCGTGAAGTTGAGGCTTTGACAGGTCAGGTATTGGGAGAAGTAGATCATTTGGCGATTTTCCCAGCTACTCACTTTGTGACCAATGACGATCATATGGAAGTTGCGATTGCCAAGATTCAAGCAGAATTAGAAGAGCAGTTAGCTGTTTTTGAAAGGGAAGGTAAACTGCTAGAAGCTCAGCGTTTGAAACAGCGGACAGAGTACGATATCGAAATGTTGCGTGAGATGGGTTATACCAACGGTGTTGAAAACTATTCTCGTCACATGGATGGTCGTAGCGAAGGAGAGCCTCCTTATACGCTTCTCGACTTCTTCCCTGATGATTTCTTGATCATGATTGATGAAAGTCACATGACCATGGGGCAAATCAAGGGCATGTACAATGGAGACCGTTCGCGTAAGGAAATGTTAGTAAACTATGGTTTCCGCTTGCCGTCTGCTTTGGACAATCGTCCGCTGCGCCGGGAGGAGTTTGAGAGCCATGTTCACCAGATTGTCTATGTATCGGCTACGCCGGGCGACTATGAAAATGAACAGACGGATACTGTTATTGAGCAGATTATCCGGCCGACAGGGCTTCTGGATCCAGAGGTGGAAGTCCGCCCAACCATGGGGCAGATTGATGACCTTTTGGGCGAAATTACTGCGCGTGCGGAGAAGAATGAGCGGACCTTTATCACAACCCTAACCAAGAAAATGGCGGAAGACTTGACGGACTACTTCAAGGAAATGGGAGTCAAGGTCAAGTATATGCACTCGGACATCAAGACCTTGGAGCGAACTGAGATTATCCGAGACCTGCGCTTGGGTGTTTTTGATGTCTTGGTCGGAATCAATTTGCTCCGTGAAGGGATTGACGTACCCGAAGTAAGTTTGGTTGCTATTCTAGATGCTGACAAGGAAGGTTTCCTTCGTAACGAACGTGGCCTCATCCAGACCATTGGACGTGCTGCCCGTAATAGCGAAGGGCACGTGATTATGTATGCTGACACAGTTACCCAGTCTATGCAACGTGCTATCGATGAAACGGCCCGCCGTCGGAAAATCCAGATGGCTTATAATGAAGAACATGGTATTGTACCTCAGACAATCAAGAAAGAAATCCGTGATCTGATTGCTGTAACTAAGGCAGTTGCTAAGGAAGAGGACAAGGAAGTCGATATCAATAGCCTCAACAAACAAGAACGCAAGGAACTCGTCAAGAAACTCGAAAAACAAATGCAAGAAGCCGTCGAAGTGCTTGACTTTGAATTGGCTGCACAGATTCGCGATATGATGTTGGAAGTCAAGGCGTTGGGATAAAAGATAAACAAAATAGGAGAAGAAAATGATTCAAAAAGTAAATAAATTAGCTTCATATGCTACATATCGTCAACTTTACAATGATGGTAAAAAAGATACATATTTTATTATATCAAAATTTATTGAACATATTATACTTGATCAAAATTTGAACAAATTTGATTTAAAAATGATTTCATCGAAGTTGAATGAAAATTTTGGTTTCTTAATACCAAGCTATGTGGTTCAGTCTGCATTAAATAGAATTGATTATATAGAAAAAAAAGATAATTCATATAGAATCAATTCTAACAAAGACATGAATAGAAAGAGTGAAATCACAAGTGAATTAGAGGTTTCAAGTCAAAATAGTGAAATTCTAACTAAAAAACTAATGAAATATATACAGCAGATTAATAGGGATATCCAGATTGATAAAGATAAACTGATCAGAGAATTCTCTTCGTTTTTACTGGATGATTCTTTAAGTGGCGAGTATTCAAGTATTATTAGTAGTTTTATCATTGATAATGAAACTGATAAAGATTTTGTTAATATTATTAATCAAATAAAAGAAGGAGCTGTTTTATTTTCTGGACTTAATTATACGAGTGATATTAGTAAGCTAGCGTGGCAAAATGATATTATCCTCTATGTTGAGACAGAAATCTTATTTCATTTAGCTGGATATAATGGAACTTTTTTTAAAACTTTGGCATCTGATATGTTTCAATTGATTAACGAAATGAACCAAAAAAGTAAAAGACGAGTCATTACTGTGAAATATTTTGAAGAGGTTCATGACGATATAGAAAAATTTTTTGGAACGGCTGAAGAAATAGTAAAAGGTCATAAACATGTTGATATCGGGAATGTAGCCATGGAGGATATAATAGAAGATTGTAAAACTACATCTGATGTAATAATGAAACGAGCGAAATTTAATAAACTGCTTAAAGATTACTCCATTTCTCAAGCTAGTTCAGAAAACTATTATTCAAAAGAATTCCATGAATTTAATATCGAAAGCAAAGATATTATAGAGAAATATGATTTATCCACTGATAATAAGGAGAAATATTTAAAACATCTAAATTATACAAGTATATTGAGAGGAAGGGATAGAGTAGATCCAAATAATTTAAACATGAAAGATTCTAAACATATAGTAGTCACCGAAGTTGGGAAAATTTTACAAATGTCTAAGTACTTTAACGAAAAAAGTGACTCTATAAGTATACCACTAGCAATAAATATGTATATACTAACAAATCGATTGTGGTTTGATTTGAATAAGGGATTTGGGTCAGAACAATTACCTTCCACATTTAATGCATTGGAAAAATCAAGATTAATTCTTTCAAATATTTTAACTCAAAGAGTTTCTGAAGGTTTTGATAAAGTTAAAGAGAGTTTTGATAATGGAGAAATATCTGAAGATGATTTAAATGAGAATATAATCTTATTGCGTCAGATAATCAAAAGACCAGAAGAAATCCATAAAGAACTATTGGATGATATTGATAAGATACTTACACCTGACAAATTAGTAATTTATAAATCAGATAAGGAAGAGCTAAAAAAGAAAGTAAAAGAATTGGAACAAGACAAACACTCTAGAGAACAAGATAAACTAAAGGAAATGGAAGCCAGAAAGCTTGCAGAGAAAGAAGTAGAGAACAGTAAGAAAGAAATTACTAGAATTTCTCTAATGAGAGAATAGAGCAAATCCAGAGAAGCATTAATGATATAGAGACTAGAAAAGATAATGCTGATAAAAAGGTCAAAGGAAGGATTAAGTTCATAAGAGGATTAACAACAATAGTTTTGATTTTAATAGTTTTATTATTTATTTATTTAGGCAATAAGTGGAATTTTGATATTTTAACTTATATAATCACTATATTCCCTCTCATAGTAATCATAATAACAATATATACTGGTCAAGAATTTGAATCTCTTAATATTGTTAATAAAATGCTTTATAAAACAGAAGAATATTTTAAAAGTAAAGTTTATAAAGAATACAATATTAATTTAGAAGAGTTAGAAAAATTAAAAATGGATTTAATAAATATGAATACAAAAGAAAGTGATTAAAAAGTATTTTATTAAGATTAAATTTAGTATCATCACCTTTTCAGTTTTAAAGAACACGTAGTATACATAAAATAATTTTTCTTTATTTCATAAGAATAATATATCTAAGGACCACCTTATGCGTTATGCGCTTTTATTCCGAGGCATCAATGTTGGCGGAAAAAACAAGGTCGTCATGGCTGATTTGAAGAAAGATTTGGCTGGGTTGGGTTTTGAAAATCCAGTTTCCTACATCAACAGCGGCAATCTTTTCTTTGATAGCGAGGAGCAGGAGGAGAGGATTCGGGAGATTTTGACAGCTTATTTCAGTCGGTCTTATGATTTTCCTCAGCCTTTTGTCCTTGTCAGCTCTGCCATGCTTCAAAAAAATAGCCAATCTTCCTACTTGGTGCCATGATGAAACAGCTTTTCGGCGAGATGTTCTCTTTTATCTGCCAGAGACAGATAGGGAGAGTGTTCAAAAGATGGCAGGTAGTTGGGCAAATGACAAGGAGAAACTGCATTTCGGACAGACAGCTTTCTTTTATAGCAACGCTGACCAAGCAGACTATCTCAAGTCTAACTACCATAAGAAACTGCTCAAGTCCAGTTTCTACAAACAACTGACTATCCGAAACGGCAAGACTTTCCAGAAGATTATGGAGTTGGTGAATTAAAAGTAAAGGAAAGAATGAAAAATGAAAATGAGTAGGCAAATGAAGTACAAGACAAAAGAAAAGTCTTCTTGGACTAAGAGGATTTTTCTTTGGCTGGAAAGGCACAGAAGGATTGGTCAACTTTTGGATACGAGTGTATTATTTGGATCTATGTTTGTATCATTTCTTGCCGCCTCTTACATTAGTTATCCATTACCGAACATGAACTATCTTTCCCCCTTAAGCTTCAATCTTATCCTTCTGATCTTATCAACCTATTTCCTTGTCTTTCGTTTTAGTAGTGATAAACTTCAGAAATGGCGTTACTTTTCATGGGGATTTATTGGGTTTAATGGTCTTCTTTTTCCCTTTCATCTCTTGGTAGGTCTGAATTGGCTAGGACGTCGTAAGTCAACGAATTTCCCTCCCATAATTTCTATGGATCCAGCATATGTCTGGGTTCCTATTGTAAGTTATCTCTTTTTCTTTTTCTTGGGGCTGGGAATTCTGCTTTTGATTATACGGATAGAAAAGAGAAGAAGGAGGCGTAAATGGAACGAAAGACTAAGAGACAAAAGAAGATCAAACAACAGAACAGACAAATGAGAAAAATCCATAAAAAGTATTCTTTGGTAGCTCACGTCCAATTGTGGCTGGAAAGACATTCAAAGATTGCTTCTTTTATGGATGGTGGTATAATATTATTATCTATTTTTGGTATCATGTATGTGTTGTTCGGGACGTCACTTATCCCGAAACCGTATCAAGAAATGTCCTATGTCTTGCCAATTATTATGAATTTTGTCTTTTTGGTGCACACACTTTATCAAGGTATTTTTAGAGATGGTTTTAGCAATAAGGCTTCAGTACAAGGATTTTTAGAAACTTTTCTATTCATAAACGGACCTATTTTTCTCCTCCACTTAATTGTTGGGGTGAAAGGGAGAAATGTTAAAAAAATTCCTTCCCTATTATCGATCGATTATCGCTACATCTGGCTTCCAATTACTACCTATCTAATCTTTTTCATCATTCCAGCGATATTAATGTTCATTTTGAAATATAAGGACAAAAAGAGGAATAATCATGACAAAAGAAAATCTAACTAAGTTATTTTCATTTAAAACTCTCTATTTGGCTTTGCTAGTTTTTGTGATTCTTCATTTGGTGCTGTTAGTTTTTGGTCTATCCTTTACGCCAGTTTTGTGGAATAGTTGGTTTTTCCTTCTTTGTTTGACCTTCTTAATCCATCCATGGAGAATCTTTTATAAAACAAGAGATTTTCAATGGTATCACCTTATTTTTCAATTATTTAGTGGATTAGTGGCACTTTATCTTTGGTTTGCAGCATTCTTTGTTTTATCAGTTATCTCGGATCCAGCCGTCCCTATCAATATAGACTATCGCATAGAAGATAAGGAAATCATCATTGCTAGAGGTTTTTTGGCCCGTACTACTTATGACCATCATGAATTGATCAATCCCTTTATCATGAAGTCAGAAGTAAAATACAACGAAGATACATTTTAATAACTTAGAAAGCGAGCAAATCTATGTCCCGTACCCAAAAAACAATCCTAACAAACATCTGCCTTGTCGAAGATAAGGCGCGAGGTAAAGTCCTAATGCAATATCGCTCTCCTGAAAACAATCGCTGGTCTGGCTATGCCTTTCCAGGAGGACATGTTGAGAATGGCGAGGCCTTTGCCGAGTCTGTCATTCGTGAGATTTATGAAGAAACTGGTTTGACCATTCAGAATCCCCAACTGGTCGGCATTAAAAACTGGCCCTTAGATACAGGTGGGCGCTACATCGTTGTTTGTTATAAGGCGACAGAGTTTACTGGAAGTCTCCAATCCTCAGAAGAAGGAGAAGTATCTTGGGTACAAAAAGACCAGATTCCAAATTTGGATCTGGCCTATGATATGTTGCCTCTGATGGAAATGATGGAAGCACCTGACAAGTCTGAGTTCTTCTATCGCCACCGTACAGAGGACGGCTGGGAGAAAGAAATTTTCTAGTCTTTTACCAAATAACCCAACTGATCCAAGGCCTCCTCGATATAGTGGAGGTCTTGTTGTGTCTCGGCTTCAACAAGGTGGTAATGGATGCCGTCTGTCAATTCAGAAAGGGGTCTAAAGTCTGAATTCTCGACTTGTTCCAGAAAGTGCTGGACATCTCGGCGACAAGTGAGTTTGAGTAGGGTTTCAATTTCGCCATAAACGGGATGATCGATTAAGATATTTTGAACGCGTCCGCCATTATCTACAATAGCTAGTAGTTCCTGACCGATTTCTTCCAGTTCATGTTTCACTTTAAAGAGTTTGTGGACGTAGGGGCTGGCATCATTTTCTTTGTAGATATAGCCACGATTGGTGGATAGGATAGGAGCTCCATCTGCTCGGAGAATAGCGATGTCCTGTACAATGACCTGACGAGTAACATGGAAGTGCTCAGCCAAGGTTTGACCATTGAGAGCTTTTGGCGCCTCTTTTAACAGTTTGAGAAGAGCTTGTTTGCGATCCTTTGTCATAGTTTTTCCTTTTAGCGACGTTTTCGAAGCACTTTATAGACAGCTAGTGCTAATGTATAGTCTACCATACTATGGACGATTGTGCCAAAACCAACTAGGACAAAGAGAACATAAAACATATTTTCAACATTTGTCCCTGAAGTAGCATAAAAGATGATACAAGCTATTACTTCAGCGATAGCATGAACAATACCCAAAACAAAGTTGAAAATCCAAGATGTCTTTGGTTTATCCAAGGTTTCAGGGAATTTCTTTAAGTACAAAGCCCCCAAAGTACCAAAAACAATGTGAGAGAAGGCACGAAGTACAATAACAGGCGGATAACCTGCCATCAGAAAACCAAGACTAGAAGCAATAATCACAAAAGCAGCCATCAAAGGCGAAAGAAACATGGCGATAAAGATGGGGATATGACTTCCCAAGGTGTAAGAAGCCGGTGGGATAACGATTTTAAAAGGCATAATGATTGGAATCAAAATCGCTATTGCAGTGAGTAGGGCAGTCATAGTCATAAACTGCGTTTTTTTCCGTATATCCATAAGAACCTCCATTTATCTGTATATACACAAGTATAGTACAATAAATCACCAATCAAGTCAAGAAGCATTATTGATTTTTCAGGAATATTTGGTTAAAATGTGGTAAAGAATAATAGGAACTGAGGAGAAATTGTGATGATACTTTTTGTTTACCTAATCGTGGTAATCGTGATGATGTCAAAACAGAAAAGTGAAGGGAAAGTAGTCTCAGGTTGGACTCGTTTCCTAGTTTATAGTTTATTAGTCCTTTCGATACTCTCTCTATTAGCAAGTGGCCTGGCTGTTTCACTTTTTAGCCTTCCTTTATTAGGTTTTCTTTTGATGGCAGCAATACTGGAAATTGCTTATTTCGTCAGATTGGTGATTGCATTTGGTTTGGTTTTTCTATCACTAACTCTATATTTGGATAGCCAGAAAAACCAGTAACCTACACCTCTTTCGTATCAACTCCTGCGCTTTGGCTTTCACATTCTATTGATGTTTCTTATGTTTTAAATGCTAAACTCCACCTTCAGGATGAAAGTGGAGTTGATTTTTTATTTCTTCAAAGTTTCGAGACGGGGAACAATTGCTACTGTTAGAATGGCAGAGATGACAAGCTCGGCAATTGAGTTTGTAGAAATAACGGTTGCCAGGAGTTTTTGGATATTTCCATCAAAGACACTTCCAAAAAGGAAGAAGATTCCCCCAAGGACAAAGACGGTGTTGGTAAGGGAACCGAGAGCACCAGCAAAGATGAGACCTGTTCTGTTTTTTAATAATTTATAAACCAAGTAAGGTGTCAGACCAATCAAAATGCGAGGAACAATAGCGATAATCGCAGAATAGATGTTTCCGTTCGGCACGAATGGTGAGAAGAGGTAGCTTGTTGGAAGGATGGTAATCGTGTTTACCGTTAAGCTCAATAGTCCCATCAAAAAACCAAGTGTAACTCCAACGCGAGGACCATAGATGATACTAGCAATAATGACTGGAATATGAACGATAGTTGGTTTAATTGGAAATGGGAAAAGATTAAATAGGAGAGAGCTCAAAAAGTGGATAACGAGCATAACTGCAAAAAAGATAGCAATGGGTGCAATGTTAGAGCGTTTGTTCATCGAGGGTTTCCTTTATTCTTTCTAAAATAATATTCAGGTCAGCTAGGGCGCCTTTGCCGTGATCGCCACAGGCTAGTAGAGATTCCTTTGGAGAGATAATCTGATAACCATAGGTCTCTAATGTTTTTAGATTAGCCTGAGTTGCCGGATGGTCATACATTTTTGTATTCATGGCTGGTGCGACTAACTTTTTGACATGTTCTGGCAAGGCAAGTGCTGTGCTTGTCACCATGTTGTCCGCAAAACCGTGCGCAAGTTTTGCAATGGTATTAGCAGTAGCGGGAATGACGATAAAAAGGTCAGTCCTTTTGCCTAGTTCGATATGATTGACTTGATTAGGATAGGGTTCCTTCATGACATCAAGGTGGACAGGATTTTGAGAGAGGACCTGTAGTGTCAACGGTTGGATAAACTCTGTAGCAGCTTGAGTCATTAAGACAGTGACATGATGGCCTTGTTTCTTCAAGGAACTGACGAGGTCAGCTGCTTTATAGGAGGCAATGGAACCTGTCACTGCGATGAGGATATTTGCCATGGCTTTCCTTTCTATGAATCGTATGCTTGAATTTTTTCAAGAAGGAGATTTGCGATTTCTTCTTTGGTTTGAACGGTTTGGAGTTGCTCTTTTTCAACAAAGATTGCATGATGCTGATTTGCCGAGATTTGAGTCAGGTCATTTGCGATGATTAAGTCTGCTTGGTTCTTGATAAGACTCTGTCTAGCAATTTCTATGAGATATTCTTCAGAGACATCAACAAGTAGTTTAAAGCCAATCAGATGAATAGCTGGATTCCATTCCTTGACTAGAGAGACGATTTTGGGTGTTTTTTTCAGGAATAAAACCTGAAATTCATCAGTTGAAGAAATCTTAGTCTGATGATTCTGCTTGCTTAAAAATTCTTCCAGATTAGAACTCGTCTTAACTTCATCTAGTCCAGTCATATAAACAGGAGTGTAGTCAGAAACTGCCATCGAATGAATCAAGACTTGATAATCTTGAACATACTCTTTCATTTCTAAAAGAAGATCATTCGTATTTTTGATTTCTAGAATGGTTAGATGGGGATGAGGTTCTGGCTTAAGAGCACTAGGAGTAGTAATTAGACAAACCTCATGACCAGCAACAAGTAGGGCTTCGGTGATAACTTTCCCCAAGCGACCAGTCGAGTGATTCGTGATAGAGCGGACGCTATCGATTGCTTCACTTGTGCCGCCTGACGTAACTAAAATTTTCATAGGACTATTGTACACAAAAATAAACAGTAAGTAAAATGAAAGCGATAAATTTTTAGAAAAACGAAGCTACACTATAGTTTATAACTATAAAGCCATATAAAATTTTCAAAAGAGCCCTAAAAATCTTTAAAACAATGATATTTACGAACGTTTAGAGAGTTTATGGGTGTTAAAAATCTTTTTTTGTGTTATAATGAGTTATCATATTAGAGGTTAGAGGAGTTTTGAATGAAAACAGATATTGAAATCGCACAGAGCATTGAGTTAAAGCCAATCGTTGATGTTGTTGAGAAACTTGGTATTTCTTACGACGATTTGGAATTGTACGGGAAGTACAAGGCTAAGCTCAGCTTTGATAAAATTCGTGCAGTTGAGAGCAATCCAGTTGGGAAATTGATCTTGGTTACTGCCATCAATCCAACACCAGCAGGTGAAGGGAAATCAACTATTACCATTGGTCTGGCAGACGCCTTGAACAAGATTGGTAAGAAAACCATGATTGCTATTCGCGAACCGTCTCTTGGCCCAGTCATGGGGATTAAGGGTGGTGCAGCCGGTGGTGGTTATGCCCAAGTGTTGCCAATGGAGGACATCAACCTTCACTTTACCGGGGATATGCATGCCATTACAACTGCTAACAATGCTCTTTCTGCTATGATTGACAACCACTTGCACCAAGGGAATGAGTTGGGTATTGACCAACGTCGTATCCTCTGGAAACGTGTTGTGGACTTGAATGACCGTGCTCTTCGTCATGTGACTGTTGGCCTTGGTGGTCCTCTAAATGGTATTCCACGTGAGGATGGTTTCGATATTACCGTCGCTTCTGAAATTATGGCCATTCTTTGCTTGGCAACGGACATTGAGGACTTGAAACGCCGTTTGGCGAATATCGTTATCGGTTATCGCTATGATCGTACACCTGTTTCTGTAGGTGATTTACAGGTTGAGGGTGCTTTAGCATTGATTTTGAAAGATGCTATTAAGCCAAACTTGGTTCAGACAATTTACGGTACACCTGCCTTTGTACATGGTGGTCCATTTGCCAATATCGCTCATGGATGCAACTCAGTTTTGGCAACAAGCACAGCCCTTCGCTTGGCTGATTATACTGTTACTGAAGCTGGTTTTGGTGCAGACCTTGGTGCTGAGAAATTCCTTGACATTAAGACACCAAACTTGCCAACTTCTCCAGATGCAGTAGTCATCGTCGCAACCCTTCGTGCCCTTAAGATGAATGGTGGTGTAGCTAAGGACGCTTTGACAGAGGAAAATGTAGAAGCAGTTCGTTCAGGTTTTGCTAACTTGAAACGCCACGTTGAGAACATCCGTAAGTTTGGTATTCCAGCAGTTGTTGCGATTAATGAATTTGTTTCTGATACAGAGGCTGAAATCGCAGCCTTGAAGGAACTTTGTGCTTCTATCAATGTGCCAGTTGAGTTGGCTAGTGTCTGGGCTGATGGCGCAGAAGGAGGCGTAGCACTTGCCGAAACACTTGTCAATACAATCTCAGAAAATCCAGCTAACTACACACGTCTTTATGACAATGACCTTTCTGTCCAAGAAAAGATTGAAAAGATTGTTACTGAAATCTACCGTGGTAGCAAAGTGAACTTTGAGAAGAAAGCTCAAACGCAAATTGCCCAAATCGTTCAAAACGGTTGGGACAAATTGCCAATCTGTATGGCGAAAACTCAGTACAGTTTCTCTGATAATCCAAATGCACTTGGAGCACCAGAAAACTTTGAAATTACCATTCGTGAATTGGTACCAAAATTAGGTGCAGGCTTCATCGTTGCCCTAACTGGTGATGTCATGACCATGCCAGGACTTCCAAAACGACCTGCAGCTCTCAATATGGATGTTGAAAGTGACGGAACCGTTTTAGGCTTGTTCTAAGATTTAGATGATATTAAAAGAGTTTGGAAATGCTATCCAAGCTCTTTTTCCTGTCAAAGAATAACCTCTTCTTCATTTGAAAAATACATTTTTTGTAAGCACTGATGAAAATTTTACTTGTCAAAGTGTTCTCTATAAAGTTTCTATTTTACCTGATTTCTGATATAATAGAAACATTGACTTCAAGAGTAAGGAAGAGAAGATGAACGCATTATTGAATGGAATGAATGACCGTCAGGCAGAGGCGGTACAAACGACAGAAGACCCCTTGTTAATCATGGCGGGGGCTGGTTCTGGGAAGACCCGAGTTTTGACCCACCGTATTGCTTATTTGATTGATGAAAAGATGGTCAATCCTTGGAATATCTTGGCCATTACCTTTACCAATAAGGCGGCGCGTGAGATGAAGGAGCGTGCTTACGGACTTAATCCAGCAACCCAGGACTGCCTGATTGCGACATTTCACTCCATGTGTGTTCGTATTCTACGTCGCGATGCGGATCATATTGGCTACAATCGGAACTTCACCATTGTAGATCCAGGTGAGCAACGAACTCTCATGAAACGCATTCTCAAGCAGTTGAACTTGGATCCTAAAAAATGGAATGAACGGACTATTTTGGGAACCATTTCCAATGCTAAGAATGACCTGATTGATGATGTCGCATATGCTGCTCAAGCTGGCGATATGTACACGCAAATCGTAGCTCAATGCTATACAGCCTATCAGAAGGAGCTTCGTCAGTCTGAGTCCGTTGACTTTGATGATTTGATTATGCTGACCTTGCGTCTCTTTGATCAAAATCCTGATGTCTTGACCTACTACCAGCAGAAGTTCCAGTACATTCACGTTGATGAGTACCAAGATACCAACCATGCCCAGTACCAACTGGTCAAACTCTTGGCTTCACGCTTTAAAAATATCTGCGTGGTCGGTGATGCGGACCAGTCTATCTACGGTTGGCGTGGGGCTGATATGCAGAATATCTTGGATTTCGAGAAAGATTATCCTCAAGCCAAGGTAGTTTTGCTAGAAGAAAATTACCGTTCAACCAAAACCATTCTCCAAGCTGCCAATGACGTCATCAAAAACAATAAAAATCGTCGTCCTAAGAATCTCTGGACTCAGAATGCTGATGGGGAGCAGATTATTTACTATCGCGCAAATGACGAACAGGATGAGGCTGTTTTTGTAGCCAAAACCATCGACGAACTTGGTCGTAGTCAAAACTTCCTTCATAAGGATTTTGCAGTTCTTTATCGGACTAATGCTCAATCCCGTACTATTGAGGAAGCCCTGCTCAAGTCCAATATTCCTTATACTATGGTTGGCGGAACCAAGTTCTACAGTCGTAAGGAAATCCGTGATATTATCGCCTATCTTAATCTCATTGCCAATCTGAGTGACAATATCAGTTTTGAGCGCATTATTAACGAACCAAAACGCGGAATTGGCCCAGGAACCGTTGAGAAAATTCGCGACTTTGCGAATATGCAAGACATGTCTATGCTGGATGCTTCAGCCAATATTATGTTGTCAGGTATCAAAGGAAAGGCAGCCCAGTCTATCTGGGATTTTGCCAATATGATTCTGGATTTGCGGGAGCAATTGGATCAATTAACCATAACCGAGCTGGTGGAGGCTGTTCTAGAAAAAACTGGTTATATCGATATTCTCAATGCTCAGGCAACCTTGGAAAGCAAGGCAAGGGTTGAAAATATCGAGGAATTCCTTTCTGTTACCAAGAACTTTGATGACAATCCTGATAGTCAAGAAGAGGAAACAGGTTTAGATAAACTCAGTCGTTTCTTGAATGACTTGGCTTTGATTGCAGACACAGATTCAGGCAGTCAGGAGACATCAGAAGTGACCTTGATGACCCTCCATGCAGCTAAGGGACTTGAGTTCCCAGTTGTCTTTATCATTGGGATGGAGGAGAATGTCTTTCCGCTTAGTCGCGCAGCTGAAGATCCAGATGAGCTAGAAGAGGAACGCCGTTTGGCCTATGTCGGTATCACACGAGCAGAAAAGATCCTCTATCTGACCAATGCCAACTCACGCTTGCTTTTCGGTCGTACAAATTATAACCGTCCAACTCGTTTTATCAATGAAATTAGTTCGGACTTGCTCGAGTATCAAGGTTTGGCCCGTCCAGCAAATACTAGCTTTAAAGCCTCTTATAGCAGTGGTGGAGTGGCCTTTGGTCAAGGTATGAGCCTAGCTCAGGCCCTGCAAGAACGGAAGCGCAATGCTGCACCAAGCTCTATCGAGTCAAGTGGTCTTCCGTTTGGACAGTTTACATCCGGAAATAAAAAAGATTCAGGCGATACCAACTGGTCTATTGGGGATATTGCCCTTCACAAGAAATGGGGAGAGGGTACTGTTCTGGAAGTCTCTGGTAGCGGTGATACTCAGGAACTAAAAATCAATTTCCCAGAAGTAGGGCTGAAAAAACTCCTTGCCAGTGTTGCCCCAATTGAGAAAAAAATCTAATTTTCTATCCTTCTCACGAATAATAAAGTGAGGAGGATTTTTATGTACAGTATTTCATTCCAAGAAGATTCACTCTTGCCTAGAGAAAGACTAGTTAAAGAAGGAGTAGAGGCTCTAAGCAATCAAGAATTGCTAGCAATTCTGCTCAGAACAGGAACACGTCAGGCCAATGTCTTTGAAATTGCCCAAAAAGTCTTGAATAGTCTTAACAGTCTAACTGATTTGAAAAAAATGACCCTGCAGGAATTGCAGAGTCTGTCTGGTATAGGGCGAATAAAAGCCATTGAACTACAAGCAGTGATTGAACTGGGGCATCGTATTCACAAACATGAAACCCTTGAGATGGAAAGTATTCTCAGCAGTCAAAAGCTAGCCAAGAAAATGCAACAGGAACTTGGCGACAAAAAACAAGAGCACCTAGTGGCGCTCTATCTCAATACTCAAAATCAAATCATTCATCAGCAAACTATTTTTATCGGATCTGCGACACGCAGCATTGCTGAACCGAGGGAAATTCTTCACTATGCCCTCAAGCATATGGCTACCTCAGTGATTCTCGTTCACAATCATCCATCTGGTGCAGTATCTCCTAGTCGAAACGACAACCATGTCACTAAACTAGTCAAGGAAGCCTGCGAACTGATGGGAATTGTTTTCTTGGACCATCTGATTGTCTCGCACTCGGATTACTTTAGTTACCGTGAAAAGACGGATTTGATTTAGAGTTCATTAACAACATAGTCAAATAGCGTTTTATCTTTGGGGCGGTTTTCAAAGAGAAATTCAGGATGCCATTGAACACCAAGATAAGGAAAGCCGTCCGTAGTTGTCACAGCCTCGATAATTCCATCTTTAGGATCATGTGCTACAACCTTAAGATTTGAAGCTAGATCTTTAATACTCTGGTGATGGAAGGAGTTGATGTGAGAGATTTCTCCATAGATTTCTCGTAGAATGGTATCAGGTTCCGTTACGAGGCGTTGGGTCGTGTATTCGGCTGAACAGTCCTGCCAATGATCCTCGATATCTTGGTGTAGCGTGCCTCCCATAGCGACATTGAAAAGTTGAGTACCCCTACAAACAGAGAAAATTGGTTTCTTTTGCTTAATCGCTTCTTTGATAAGTGCTAGTTCAAAAATATCTCTTTGAAGATGGTAGTCATCACTATCAATAGCTTTTGGTTCACCATAGTATTTTGGATCAACATTTTGCCCCCCCGTTAGGATGAGCTTATCAATGATACTGATGTAATAGGCAGCCATTTCTTGATCACCAATCGGTAGGATGATTGGAATTCCGCCAGCGTCCTTGACTCCTTCAACAAAGCCTTTTGCTGCATAGCTCATCATGATGTCATCATCTGGATGAGCTTTTTCATTTCCTGTAATCCCAATAACTGGTTTTTTCATAAATGCTTTCGCTTTCTAATCCTCTTTACGCATAAAATAGAGGAGGGTTTGGAGTTCACTTGTCAAATCGACATACTGAACAACCACATCTTTTGGGAGGTGAAGGTGAACAGGGGAAAAGCTGAGAATACCTTTTATACCAGCATCGACCAAAAGATTGGCAACTTCTTGTGATTTAACACTTGGAACTGTTAGGATAGCAGTTTTGACATCTGCTTCTTTGATTTTTTCTTTAATCTGTGAGATACCATAGATTGGAATTCCATCAGGTGTTTGGCTTCCAACTTCTGGATGGTCATCTAGGTCAAAGGCCATGATAATTTTCATCTTGTTACGCTCGTGGAAGCGGTAGTGGAGAAGGGCATGGCCCATATTTCCAATCCCAACCAACATAACATTTGTAATTGAGTTATCATTTAGGAGATCAGCAAAAAAATTCATCAATTTTTTGACATCGTAACCAAAACCACGACGACCTAGTTCACCAAAATAGGAAAAATCCCGACGAACGGTCGCAGAATCGATTCCGATAGCCTCTGCAATTTGCTTGGAGTTGGCACGTTCGATTTTTTCTGCATGAAATCTCTTGAAAATTCGATAGTAAAGTGAGAGTCTTTTTGCTGTTGCTTTTGGAATAGCAGACTGTTTATCTTTCACAAAATCACAACCTTTCTATTCTTCTATTTTATAGAAACATTGTGAAAAAATCAACAAAAACAAGAAAAAACTAAGAAATTTCTTAGTTTTTATCTGAAAAATGAGCTTGTGATAGAAAACGGTAGAGATCGCCAACCAATCCTTGATAAATCACCTTATCATTCAGCGTTAAGGAGCTGATTAGGAGAGTATCAGGTAGGGTCACACAGCCTGATAGAGATAACATGAGCTCTTCGTAATCCTTATATTCAAGTGTACGTTCTACGTGATAGTTATCTTGATAGGTAAGTCGATACATAGTCAATTATCTTTCTTCTTTAGTGAAGATACCGCGTTCTACTAAACTGTCCATGAGGAAGTAGAATTTTTCCTGATGAATGTGGTGGTTTTCTGATTTAAAGATATTCACCAAACGAAGACCTGACTTGTCAGTAATGTTGAGTTTAGCACCTGTAAGGTCTTTGTTGATGATGATTTTTAGGTTGAAACCTTCACCACTGTTGGGTACTTTCTCAAGCAGACGAGTCAGTTCAAAGTTTCCAACTTTTGTTTCAAAGAAAGTATTATCTTTCAGTGTGAACTTTTTGACAGTTGGGCTAAGTGTGTAGTCGTAGCGGCAGTTTTGTAGTTTAATGGTTTTTTCGAATGCCATTAGATTAATCTCCAATAATATTTTTTAAGGTTTGTGCGAGTTGTTTCAGTTCTTCTTCGGTATTAAGAGGAGAGAGACTGATACGGACAGATTCTGTTAAACGATGCGAATCAGACCCATAAAATGCTTCAAGAACATGACTGGTTTGCACAATACCAGCAGTACAAGCTGAACCGGTAGAAATTGAAATTCCTTCCAGGTCTAACCGAAGCAAGAGCAAATCATTTTTTTGACCAGGAAAGCCAATGTTGACAACATAAGGAAGTTGGTGGTTGCTTTCATTGAGATAGTAGTCGAGACCTGCAATTTCTTCTAAAAAAGTAGCTTTGAGTGCGCTTAGTTTTTGGTAATGCTCAACTTGGTCATTTAAATCCTCTTTGAGAGCAGCGACCATGCCTACAATGGCAGCGAGATTTTCTGTTCCAGCCCGTTTCTTTTGTTCTTGGTCTCCACCGTGAAGGTAGGAATCAAAGTCTCCAGTCGATGCGTAAAGAAATCCGACTCCTTTTGGTCCATGGAATTTGTGGGCAGAAGCGCTGAGGAAATCAATTCCCAATTCCTCGGGATGGATAGGAATTTTTCCGATAGCTTGAACAGCATCTATATGATAAGCAGCAGGATGGTCTTTTAAAATATGTCCAATCTCAGCGATAGGTAAGAGACTTCCAGTTTCATTGTTAGCGTACATGGTGGAAACGAGAATGGTATCGTCACGTAAGGCTTCTTGAATTTGCTGAGCAGTTATCTCTTGATTTACTGGTTGGATGATGGTCACTTCAAAGCCAAAATGTTGCACCAGGTAATCGACAGTCTCAAGTATAGAATGGTGTTCGATAGCTGTTGTGATGATATGTTTTCCACGATTTTGATGACGTAGGCAATAGCCGATAATGGCTGTATTGTTACTTTCTGTACCGCCAGATGTGAAAAAGATATGTTGAGGTTTGGTTCCTAGTAAGTGGGCTAAGTCCTGACGAGCCTCTCGTAAGAGTTTACCAGCCTGCCGACCATGACCATGAATACTAGAAGGATTACCATGAGTTTCTTGCATGACCTTGGTCATTTCTGCAATAGCTACTGCAGACATAGGAGTCGTTGCAGCATTGTCCAAATAAATCAAAGAATCACCTTATTTCTTTTTGTTGTAAGCAAAGAGTGGGCTGACTGGTTTTCTTTCATGGATGCGGACGATAGCATCTCCGATTAATTCGCTAGCAGTAATGTAACATACATTTTCTGGAGTTCTTTCTTTGGTCGCTACGGAGTCTGTCACAAGGATTTCCTTGATGTTTGTAGCATCAAGAAGATCTGCTGCCCCTTCAACAAATAAACCGTGACTAGATACTGCATAAATCTCAGTTGCGCCTTCACGTTCAACGATTTTGGCTGCTTCAGAGAAAGTACGACCAGTATTTAGGATATCGTCAATCAAGATAGCCTTCTTGCCTTCAACATCCCCAATGATATAGCCTTCGTTACGATCAGAATCGTCTTGGGCGTAGTCAATGATAGCGATAGGAGCATCAAGGTATTCAGCCAAACTACGTGCACGTTTAACACCAGAGTTCTTTGGACTGACAACAACAACATCAGAGCCAAGAAGTCCTTTATCACAGTAGTGCTTAGCAAATAGAGGAACAGTATAAAGATTATCTACAGGAATATCAAAGAAACCTTGGACCTGAACAGCGTGGAGGTCCAGCGTTAGAACACGGCTTACACCAGCTTTGACAAGCATATTGGCAACTAGTTTTGCAGTGAGGGGTTCGCGAGAAGAAGCGATACGATCCTGACGCGCATAACCAAAGTAAGGGAGGACAACGTTGATACTATGAGCACTTGCACGTACACAAGCGTCAACCATGATCAACAACTCCATCAAGTGGTTGCTAACAGGGTAGCTGGTTGACTGGATGATGTAGACGTCGTAACCACGGACACTTTCTTCAATGTTGACCTGGATTTCGCCGTCAGAAAATTGTCGAGAGGATAATTTCCCGAGAGGTACACCAACTGTATCCGCAATCTTTTGAGCGATTTCATGGTTAGAGTTTAGGGTGAAAAGTTTCATGTTGTTTCTATCTGACATTATAGACCGTCCTCTGTAAACTTTGTGAATCTTCTTTGAGAAAGTTTTGTTTTTCAAAGCCAGATTCTTTTATTTTTATCTTTTCTATTTTACCAAAAAAAGGAGATTATTTCAGCTTTTTTTCATGCTTTTAATAAAACGAATTAATTTTGAAGGAGCTTTCTGATAGGTTATCTGATTTTCATCTAAAAATCTCTTAAAATCAGCTTTCCCTTTTTCATGGTCGGTGACTTCAAGCTCGAGTTCATAGTCCGTCTGGTCAAAGTAGTGACTTTCATCTAAGGCCATTAAGCCAATCTCAGTTTTCATTTCATAACGTAGAGTGGAAAGGCAGCCTAGAACAAGCCAGTCATGGCTTTCGATGCCAATCTTAGCGAGTTTCTCTAGAACGAGCCCTGGAGGTAGTTTTTGTTTTTCTAGGTACGATTCAGCTTCTGGAAGAGTTAGTTTCTGGTTGTATTCCATATTCCCTACAGTTTGAGGTACTTTTAAGGTCAATTCCGCCCAATCTGAAAAGGTGCGAATGCGCATGGCAACCTTCTTTTCACGCAATTGGAAATCTGGTGTGTCAATGTAGTAGTTTTTCTGAAAGACGGGTTGGATATGGGAAAACTGTTTTTTTAGATGATCATATTCCTCTTTTTTCAGAAGTGTTTTCAATTCTATTTCTAAATGTTTCATTTTTTCAACCTTTTCTATATCTTTGAAAGCGATTTATGGTATAATGGACAATGTATTTATTGTATACGAATGTACTGAAAAAATCAAAGATTTTCGACAGAGCAATCAAACATTACAAGGGAGAAAGTATGACCATAGAATGGGAAGAATTTTTAGATCCTTACATTCAGGCTGTTGGTGAATTGAAGATTAAACTTCGGGGAATTCGCAAACAGTATCGTAAGCAAAACAAGCATTCTCCGATTGAGTTTGTAACGGGTCGGGTAAAACCGATTGAAAGTATCAAAGAAAAAATGGCTCGTCGAGGAATTACATATGCAAGTCTGGAACATGATCTGCAAGACATTGCTGGTTTACGTGTCATGGTTCAGTTCGTTGATGACGTTAAAGAAGTAGTTGAGATTCTACGTAAACGCCAAGATATGAGAGTCGTTCAGGAACGAGATTATATCACTCATCGTAAGGCTTCGGGTTATCGTTCTTATCACGTGGTTGTCGAATATACTGTAGATACGATAAATGGGGCTAAGACCATCCTCGCCGAGATTCAAATACGGACTTTGGCTATGAACTTTTGGGCGACCATTGAACACTCGCTCAATTATAAATATCAGGGCGATTTTCCAGAAGAAATCAGGACAAGATTGGAAATTACAGCGAAAATAGCTCATCAACTGGATGAAGAAATGGGTAAGATTCGAGATGACATCCAGGAAGCGCAGGCTCTCTTTGATCCATTGAGCAGAAAATTAAATGACGGTGTAGGAAATAGTGACGATACAGATGAAGAATACAGGTAAACGAGTTGACCTCATAGCAAATAGAAAACCACAAAGCCAGAAGGTTTTGCATGAGCTGAGGGAAAAACTAAAGAAACAACATTTTATACTGAACGATACCAATCCTGACATCGTCATTTCGATTGGTGGTGACGGGATGCTTTTGTCCGCTTTCCACAAGTATGAGAATCAGTTAGACAAGGTTCGATTTGTAGGTGTTCATACAGGGCATTTGGGATTTTACACAGATTATCGTGATTTTGAGTTGGATCAGTTGGTGACCAATCTCCTACTCGATACTGGTGCCAAGGTTTCTTATCCTGTTTTGAATGTCAAGGTAACGCTTGAAAATGGAGAAGTGAAAATCTTCCGAGCCTTAAATGAAGCGAGTATCCGTCGATCAGACCGCACCATGGTGGCAGATATCATCATTAACCATGTTCCGTTCGAGAGATTTCGTGGAGATGGAGTGACTGTTTCAACTCCGACGGGTAGTACTGCCTACAACAAGTCCCTGGGTGGAGCTGTCTTGCATCCTACCATTGAAGCCTTGCAGTTGACGGAAATAGCGAGTCTTAACAACCGAGTCTATCGCACTTTGGGATCATCGATCATTATTCCCAAAAAGGATAAGATTGAACTCTTGCCGACACGCAATGATTATCACACGATATCAGTCGATAACAGCGTCTATTCATTCCGTAATATCGAACGGATTGAGTATCAAATCGACCATCACAAGATTCACTTCGTAGCGACACCAAGTCATACTAGTTTCTGGAATCGTGTCAAAGATGCCTTCATCGGCGAGGTGGATGAATGAGGTTCGAATTTACCGCAGATGAGCACGTCAAAGTTAAAACTTTCCTCAAGAAACATGAGGTTTCTAAGGGACTTTTGGCTAAGATTAAGTTTCGAGGCGGGGCTATTCTGGTCAATGACCAACCACAAAATGCGACTTATCTCTTAGATATTGGAGACAGGGTAACTATTGACATTCCAGCGGAGGAAGGGTTTGAGAGTCTTGAAGCAATTGAGCGTCCACTGGATGTTCTCTATGAGGATGACCATTTTCTGGTTTTGAATAAACCTTATGGAGTAGCTTCCATCCCCAGTGTCAATCATTCCAATACCATTGCTAATTTTATCAAGGGCTACTATGTTAAGCAAGAATATGAAAACCAGCAAGTTCACATCGTGACTAGGCTTGATAGAGATACATCTGGTTTGATGCTCTTTGCCAAGCACGGTTATGCTCATGCACGATTAGACAAGCAACTGCAACGAAAGTCTATCGAAAAAAGGTATTTTGCACTTGTTAAAGGAGATGGTGACTTGGAGCCAGAGGGGGAGATTATTGCCCCGATTGCGCGTGATGAAGATTCTATTATCACGAGACGGGTTGCCAAAGGTGGGAAATACGCTCATACGTCTTACAAAGTTGTAGCGTCCTATGGAAATATTCACCTAGTTGATATTCGCCTGCATACTGGGCGAACCCACCAAATCCGAGTGCATTTTTCTCATATTGGTTTTCCTTTGTTGGGAGACGATCTCTATGGAGGCGGCCTAGACGATGGGATTCAACGCCAGGCCTTGCATTGTCATTATTTATCTTTTTATCATCCCTTTCTAGAGCAAGATTTGCAACTAGAAAGCCCCTTACCGGATGATTTCAGCAATCTTATTACTCAGTTATCAACTAATACTCTTTAAAATCTATTTGGAGTATAATTTATTTTCTTAAAGGAGAAAACTCATGGAAGTTTTTGAAAGTCTCAAAGCCAACCTGGTTGGCAAAAATGCTCGTATCGTTCTCCCTGAAGGGGAAGAGCCACGTATTCTTCAAGCAACAAAACGCTTGGTAAAAGAAACAGAAGTAATTCCTGTTTTGCTCGGAAACCCTGAAAAAATTAAAATTTATCTCGAAATCGAAGGGATCATGGATGGTTATGAAGTAATTGATCCCCAACACTATCCTCAATTCGAAGAAATGGTTGCCGCTTTAGTAGAGCGTCGTAAGGGCAAAATGACTGAAGAAGATGCGCGCAAAGTTTTGGTTGAAGATGTCAACTACTTTGGTGTGATGCTAGTCTACTTGGGCTTGGTTGACGGTATGGTATCTGGTGCGATTCACTCAACTGCCTCAACAGTTCGCCCAGCCCTACAAATCATTAAAACTCGTCCAAATGTAACTCGTACTTCAGGTGCCTTCCTCATGGTACGTGGTACGGAACGTTACCTATTTGGAGACTGTGCCATTAATATCAATCCAGATGCAGAAGCTTTGGCCGAAATTGCGATCAATTCAGCAATCACAGCTAAGATGTTTGGTATTGAACCTAAAATTGCTATGCTAAGTTATTCTACTAAAGGTTCAGGCTTTGGTGAAAGTGTTGATAAGGTAGTGGAAGCTACTAAAATTGCTCACGACTTGCGTCCTGACCTTGAGATTGATGGTGAATTGCAATTTGACGCTGCCTTTGTTCCTGAAACTGCAGCTCTTAAAGCTCCAGGAAGTAATGTAGCTGGTCAAGCAAATGTCTTTGTCTTCCCAGGTATCGAAGCAGGAAATATTGGGTACAAGATGGCAGAACGTCTCGGTGGTTTTGCGGCTGTAGGACCTGTTTTGCAAGGTTTGAACAAACCTGTTAATGACCTTTCTCGTGGATGTAATGCAGATGATGTGTACAAGTTGACCCTTATCACAGCAGCTCAAGCAGTTCATCAATAAGATTTAGTCCTCTTTCCCATGGGAAGAGGCTTTTTAGTACTGAGAAAAGGACAGTTAGAAGCTTCTATGTTATACTAGATATATGTTAGATTTGAAAGAATACGGTATCGTCATGTGGCCAGAGGAGAAGATCATTTCTTTTCGTGAGAAACTCCTTAATTGGTATGATGAAAACAAGCGAGAACTACCTTGGCGGAGAAGTAAAAATCCTTATCACATCTGGGTATCTGAAATCATGCTGCAGCAGACCAGGGTGGATACAGTTATTCCATATTACGAACGATTCTTGGACTGGTTTCCAACAGTTGAAAGTCTGGCCAATGCTCCTGAAGAGCGTTTGTTGAAGGCTTGGGAGGGATTAGGCTATTATTCTCGAGTGCGCAATATGCAGGCTGCAGCCCAGCAGATTATGGCTGACTTTGGGGGTCAATTTCCAAACACCTATGAAGGAATTTCTAGTTTAAAAGGGATTGGCCCTTACACTGCGGGAGCTATTTCCAGTATCGCTTTTAATTTGCCTGAGCCAGCGGTTGATGGCAATGTCATGCGGGTTTTGGCACGCTTGTTTGAGGTTAATCATGATATCGGAGTTCCCAGCAATCGAAAGATTTTCCAAGCTATGATGGAAATCTTGATTGACCCGAAACGGCCAGGAGACTTTAATCAAGCTCTGATGGATTTAGGCTCTGACATAGAGGCACCAGTTAACCCTCGACCAGAAGAAAGCCCTGTTAAGGATTTTAGCGCAGCCTATCAGAATGGGACCATGGGTCGTTATCCGATTAAAGAACCCAAGAAAAAGCCCCTACCAATTTATCTCAAGGCTTTGGTTGTACGCAATGACCGTGGTCAATATCTACTTGAAAAAAATGAAAGCGAGAAACTACTAGCCGGTTTTTGGCACTTCCCCTTGATCGAAGTTGATGATTTCTCAAGTGATGACGATCAGCTAGATCTCTTTTCTCAAGTCAAAGAGGAAAGCAGAGCATTTGGACCCAGCCCTCAAGAAAGCTTTGAGCAGGATTATGATTTAGAAGTGAATTGGTCCCAGCAAGTATTTGACCAAGTCAAGCATGTATTTAGTCATCGGAAATGGCATATTCAAATCCTAGCTGGTCAGGTGACAGAAACAAAACAGTTTTCGGACAGAGAAATTCGCTGGGTTTCTCCTCAGGAGTTTTCTGATTATCCACTTGCGAAACCTCAACAAAAAATTTGGCAGGCTTATAAAACAGCTCTTGAAGATGAAGGCTTACAGTAGCCATTTGTGCCTTCTTTACATTTTTTTGTTATAATAGATAAAGAAAAGGTGATAAAATGAAAAAAATATTAATTGTAGATGATGAGAAACCAATCTCAGATATTATTAAGTTTAATATGGCCAAGGAAGGTTATGAAGTCGTTACAGCCTTCAATGGTCGTGAGGCAATCGAGCTATTTGAAGCAGAGCAACCGGATATTATTATCCTCGACTTGATGCTACCTGAAATTGATGGTTTAGAAGTTGCCAAAGCCATTCGCAAGACCAGTAGTGTTCCTATCATCATGCTCTCAGCCAAGGATAGCGAGTTTGACAAGGTTATTGGTTTAGAGTTAGGTGCAGATGATTATGTTACAAAACCTTTCTCAAACCGTGAGTTGCAGGCTCGTGTTAAGGCCCTTCTTCGTCGTACCGATCTAGTTTCAGTAGATAACCAAGAGTCTGATGAGAAGAAGACGCAGCCTTTACAAATTGGTGATTTGGAAATCGTTCCAGATGCTTACGTGGCGAAGAAATATGGTGAGGAATTAGATTTAACCCACCGTGAGTTTGAACTCTTGTATCACTTGGCATCTCATATTGGACAAGTGATTACACGTGAACACTTGCTTGAGACTGTATGGGGTTATGACTATTTTGGTGATGTTCGTACTGTGGACGTGACCATTAGACGCTTGCGTGAGAAAATAGAAGATACTCCAAGTCGTCCAGAGTACATTCTCACACGTCGTGGTGTTGGATACTATATGAGAAATAATGATTGAAGATATTAGACAAACTATTCTGACCAGCGATTTTATCTTTATCTTGATTTTACTGGGCTTTATCCTGGTGGTGACCTTGCTGTTACTGGAAAATCGTCGGGATAATATCCGTCTGAAGGAGATAAATCAAAAGGTTAAGGACTTGATTGCAGGTGATTATTCTCAAGTTTTGGACTTGCAAGGAAGTACAGAAATCACCAATATCACCAATAATCTGAACGATTTGTCAGAAGTTATTCGTTTGACCCAAGAAAATCTGGAACAAGAGAGTAAACGATTGAACAGTATTCTTTCTTACATGACAGATGGCGTTCTTGCGACCAATCGTCGTGGCCAGATTACTATGATCAACGATATGGCCAAGAAACAGCTCGGTGTGCAGAAAGAAGATGTTCTGAATAAAAGCATCCTTGAATTGCTTAAGATAGAAGATGAGTATGAGCTGCGTGATCTAATTACACAGATTCCTGAGTTGACGATTGACTCCCAGGATGTGAATGGGGAATACCTGAGCCTTCGTGTACGTTTTGCTCTGGTTCGTCGTGAGTCAGGTTTCATCTCTGGTTTGGTTGCCGTTTTACATGATACGACCGAGCAGGAGAAGGAAGAGCGTGAGCGAAGACTCTTTGTTTCGAACGTGAGTCACGAGTTGCGAACTCCTTTGACCAGTGTTAAATCTTATCTTGAAGCCTTGGACGAGGGAGCTCTGTATGATCCTGTTGCTCCTGATTTTATCAAGGTTTCACTCGATGAAACCAACCGTATGATGCGGATGGTGACAGATCTCTTGCATCTCTCTCGTATTGATAATGCGACCACTCAGTTAGATGTGGAATTGATTAATTTTACAGCATTCATCACCTTTATTCTCAACCGCTTTGATAAGATGAGAAGCCAGGATGACGAGAAAAAATATGAGCTTGTCAGAGATTACCCTATTAATTCAGTTTGGATCGAGATTGATACCGATAAGATGACTCAGGTGATTGATAATATTCTTAACAATGCCATTAAGTACTCACCAGATGGTGGGAAAATCACTGTCAGCATGAAAACTACTGATGACCAGATGATTTTATCCATCAAAGACCAAGGTCTAGGTATTCCAAAGCAAGATTTGCCTAAGATTTTTGACCGCTTCTACCGTGTGGATCGTGCAAGAAGCCGGGCTCAAGGTGGAACTGGTCTAGGTCTGGCGATCGCAAAAGAAATCATCAAACAACACAATGGCTTTATATGGGCCAAAAGTGAATACGGTAAGGGCTCAACCTTTACCATAGTGCTCCCTTATGATAAGGATGCCGTAAAAGAAGAAATATGGGAGGACGAAATAGAAGACTAGAATGAGTGAAAAAGGCTTTAAATACAGTATTTTAGCATCAGGTTCCAGTGGAAATTCCTTTTATCTGGAAACCCCAAAAAAGAAAATCCTAGTAGATGCAGGCCTGTCTGGTAAGAAAATTACAAGTCTGCTAGCTGAAATCAATCGCAAACCAGAAGATCTGGATGCGATTTTGATTACGCATGAGCACTCAGACCATATCCATGGAGTCGGTGTCTTGGCTCGTAAATATGGCATGGATCTTTACGCTAATGAAAAGACTTGGCAGGCTATGGAGAATAGTAAGTATCTTGGCAAGGTAGATTCTTCGCAAAAGCATATCTTTGAAATGGGCAAAATCAAAACCTTTGGTGATATCGACATTGAAAGTTTTGGTGTTAGCCATGATGCGGCAGCACCACAGTTTTACCGATTTATGAAAGACGACAAGAGCTTCGTCATGCTGACCGATACAGGTTATGTAAGTGACCGTATGGCAGGAATTGTCGAGAATGCGGACGGCTACCTCATCGAGTCCAACCACGATGTGGAGATTTTGCGAGCAGGATCTTACGCTTGGCGTCTCAAACAGCGAATCCTGTCGGATCTCGGTCACCTCTCTAACGAAGACGGTGCTGAAGCCATGATTCGTGCAATGGGAAATCGAACCAAGAAAATTTATCTTGGTCACTTGTCCAAAGAGAACAATATCAAGGAGCTGGCTCACATGACCATGGTCAACCAGCTAGCCCAAGCGGATTTGGGAGTCGGAGTAGACTTTAAAGTTTACGACACCTCTCCAGATACCGCAACACCATTGACAGATATATAAAAAGAAGGCGAGTGCCTTCTTTTGTTTTGTACTTTATCAGGGATTTAGTGTGGTATAATGATTAAAAAATTAAAGGAGTAGCAGTTTGAAGAGAAAATGGTTATTAAAGGATTACTATGACACAACGATTATCATACTTGCATTGATATCCGTTGTCCTTGTTTTGCTTGGATTTGCTGAGATGATTGATTTGGATAGTCCACCCTACAGTATTATTGACTTGCTACTTTGGTTTATCTTTGTGGTGGATTATGGTTGGCGCTTCTTTTCAAGTAAAGAAAAATGGAGATTTGTACTTGAAAATATCTTCGACTTGCTAGCTATTCTTCCTTTGAATGCTATTTTTACAGTATTTCGCTTAGGGCGTATCTTCCGCTTAGCAAGGCTGACAAAATTACTGAAACTAACTCGTCTTTTAAGAGTCGTTGGATTGACTGGCAAGTTGGAAAAGAAGGTTGGAAAACTCTTACGAACAAATGGCTTACTTTATATTTTATATCTCAATTCCTTTATTGTACTGGTAGGTAGTTCAATTTTATCTGTTGTTGAAGAAAAATCATTCTCAGATAGTCTTTGGTGGGCGCTTGTGACTGTAACGACTGTTGGTTATGGAGATATTGTTCCTGCGTCGATTTTTGGGAAGTGGTTAGCTGTTTTACTAATGCTTGTTGGTATTGGCACAATAGGGATGTTAACGAGTGCTTTGACAAACTTTTTTGTAAAGGATAATCCGGATGATCAGATAAAATTTGATAAACTCCAAGACGAATTAATAACTCAAAGAATATTACTAGAGAAACAATCTGAGAAGATAGAAGAACTGCATAGAATGATACAAGACTTGCTTGAAAAAAAGTAATTTAGACCATACAAAAACCACTCGACGAGTGGTTTTTTTACAATCCAGCAAATTCCTTGATTTCTTGTGCTGACATGGAAGAGTCGCAACGGACATTGATTTGGCCATCTGCAATGTGAACAAATCCTGGTACGGTTGGAATTCCATAGCGTGAACGGAATTCTTGTAACTTATTGAGTTGGCTTGGTTCTTCACTGTTGATGAAGTAGATGTGGGCTTTGGTTTCATCTACGACACCTGCCAATGTGCCTGCAAATTTACGGCAGTAAGGGCAAGTTTTACGGCCAATAAAGAAGGTTGCTGTTTCTTTATTATCGAGTGTTTCTTGTGCACGCGCAACTGTAGTGACTTCAAGGTCTTTGATGTTTTCTAAAAATTGTTCCATGAGATTACCTCGCTTTCATTGATAAGTCTAGTATGCCATAAAGTTTCTAAAAATGCTTAGATTTGATACGAAAAAAAGATGAGATTGGTTGGTCTCATCTTTTATAATTTCTTATTTAACAAAAGCATTGATTTCTGCTTCGATGTTGGCAATCATAGCTTGTGAATCTTCATTACTTTCACCCACAACGGCAATGTAGAATTTGATTTTTGGTTCTGTACCTGAAGGGCGAACTGCAATCCAAGAACCATCCGCAAGAGTGTATTTCAAAACATCACTTGGAGGAGTTGTCAAGTTTGTAACAGTACCGTCAGCAGCAGTAGCAGTTTGAGCCTTGAAGTCTTCTACGACAGTGATAGCTGTTGCGTTCCATTCTTTTGGAGCATTGTTACGGAACTTAGCCATAATCGATTTGATTTGTTCAGCACCATCAACACCAGAAAGGGTAACAGAGATGGTCTTTTCAGCGTAGTAGCCGTATTCTTTGTAGATTTCTTCGATACCGTCAGCAAGTGTCAAACCACGTGAACGGTAGTAGGCAGCAAGCTCAGCAACGACAAGAACGGCTTGGATGGCGTCTTTATCACGTACGAATGGTTTGATCAAGTAACCGAAGCTTTCTTCAAATCCCATCATGTAAGTGTGATTGTGTTTTTCTTCGAATTCTTGGATTTTTTCAGCGATAAATTTGAAACCTGTCAAAACGTTGAACATAGTTGCGCCGTAGCTTTCAGCAATCTTCGTTACCAAGTCAGTTGATACGATAGATTTACATAGGGCTGCATTTTCAGGAAGAGTTCCAGCATTTTTGTGGGCTTCCAAGATGTATTTAGCCATGATAGCGCCGATTTGGTTACCTGAAAGGTTGAGGTAGCTTCCATCTTTTTGAAGAACTTCAACACCAACACGGTCAGCGTCAGGGTCAGTTGCAACAAGCACATCTGCACCAACTTGACGACCAAGTTCTTCAGCAAGTGCGAAGGCTGCTTGGCTTTCTGGGTTTGGAGATTTTACAGTTGAGAAGTCAGGATCAGCAGTTGCTTGTGCTTCAACAACTTGAACAGAGTCAAATCCTGCTTGAGCAAGAGCACGACGAGCCAACATTTCACCCGTACCATGAAGTGGTGTGTAGACAATCTTCATGTCTTTACCGAATTCTTCAATCAAGGTTGGATTGATGTTTACGTCTTTAACTTCTTTAAGGTATTCTACATCAACAGCTTCGCCGATAACTTCAATCAAGCCAGAAGCTTTTTCAGCTTCGACATCAGCAACTTCCACAGCGAATGGATTTTCGATTGCACGAATGTAAGTTGTCAAAGCATCTGCATCATGTGGAGGCATTTGTCCACCGTCTTCACCATAAACCTTGTAACCGTTAAATGGAGCAGGGTTGTGACTGGCAGTAATCATGATACCTGCGAAACAGTTGAGGTAACGAACTGCAAATGACAGTTCTGGAGTTGGACGGAGGCTTTCAAATACGTAAGATTTGATACCATGTTTTGCAAGAACTGCAGCAGATTCAAAGGCAAACTCAGGTGAGAAGTGACGGCTATCGTAGGCAATTGCTACACCACGTTCTTTTTCATTTCCGCCTTTTGACTCAATCAAACGAGCCAAACCTTCGGTGGCTTGACGAACAACGTAGATGTTGATGCGGTTTGTACCAGCACCGATCAAACCACGCATACCAGCAGTACCAAATTCAAGATTGGTATAAAAGGCATCTTCCTTAGTTTTTTCGTCCATATTTTCTAAATCTTGACGAAGGTAGTCTGGAAGGTTAGCAAAATCGACCCATTTTTGATAATTTTCTTGGTAAGTCATAGAGTGTCTCCTTTGTTTATTTGCTTTAATCGCTTTCATTATATCACGATTTGACATTTTAGTAAAACGTTAGCATAACTTAAAATGTAGGAAATTTACTTTTTCTTTTTTGTGGTTAAATGGTGAGTACTGTGCTTACTTATACTAAGTTAGCGATGAAAATCAATTATCTAATTTTTTAAAATATTAAAAGTTTATAGTATTTTTGTGGAATGATTAAATAAAGTAAATCGTCAATATTGTATTCTATTCTATTCTTTTTATAAAGAATCCTTTAATGTATCAAATGAACAGATAGAAAAATTTAAGTTAAAACTCTATAAATTTAAGATATTTTGAAAATATCTGGTTTCTGTTTTGAATTTTATAGGGCGTATGGTAAAATATAGTAAATCATTAAAGGAGAATCCATTATGAAAAAAATTCTTAAGCATTCTGCTTTGCTTTTATCAGCTTTAGCACTTGTTGCTTGTGGAGCTCAAAAAAAAGCAAGCGACAATGGTACTGCCTCGAACTCAAACTTTGAAGTTTCAGTAAAAGACGGTATGTTTGTATTGCCTAAAGATGAAGATTCATCTTCAAGCTACCTTGCGCTTCAAGTCGAAATCAAGAACAATCGTGATAAACAGTTTAGTTTTACTAGCCAAGATATTACGCTTTATAATGAAAAAGATGAAAAATTACAACCAATTCAAATCTACGAAAGCGACAGTAAAACTAAATTTATGTCATATGGTGATAGTCTTTCTAAAGGAAAGAGCGTTGCTGGTTATGTAGTATATGAAGTCGACAAGAACGCTAAGTATGAACTCCACTTCGCACCTAGCTTTTACGATGACATCAAAGAAAATTCTAAAAAGAATAACGATGTAGCAATCAAGGTGGATCCAAGTCAGTACGAAGATCATATTGATGAAGCGAAAGATGTAATGAAAAAATATGTCGATGCTGTTTACCTCAATGGGGAAAGTTCTGGTGGTGGAACGAACCTAAGTGCTACTGATAATAAGTCGCAAGTTGTTGCGCTTGCTGATGATAAAAAATCTTCTGATAATAGTGCTGAATTCACAAACGATGCGAAAGCTGATAAAGAAGAGTTTATCAAGAAATTTACAGAATCGTTCGGAAAAGGCTTCTATAACTACAAACCATCTGATTCAGAACTTAGAACATTCGCAGATGCCTACATCAAAGCAAATGCTAAGAGAGCAAAAGTTGATTACAAGGTGAAGACATACTTACCTGATTATGCTGTTGTTTATGTTAGACCAGAAACAATCGACTTGGATAACTTGAATGTTCATGAATTGAGTCGTAAATTCTACGAAGAAAACAAAGGTAAATATAGCAACTACTCAGAAGCTATGAAAGCTGGTGAGAAGTACATTTTAGAAAATGCACCAAGTCAATTTGATTCAACTCCACTAGACACTAGTGATAATATGAAGAAAGAGGGTTATGAAATTAAAATGACCAAGAAAGATGGAAAATGGACCATCGATACCTCTTCTAAAAACTATGACTTAAAAGATATGGCTCGCACATTCCGTGGAGGCATTGGATACTAATATAAAAGGTTCGGGTTTATGACTCGAACTTTTTTCATTGCAATTGTGCAAAAGAGAAAAAGATAGTAAAATAGAGATATGATTATTTTACAAGCTAATAAAATTGAACGATCTTTTGCTGGTGAGGTTCTCTTTGAACATATCAACCTGCAAGTAGATGAACGAGACCGAATTGCTCTTATTGGGAAAAATGGTGCAGGTAAGTCTACTCTTTTAAAGATTTTGGTTGGGGAAGAGGAGCCAACTAGTGGAGAAATCAATAAGAAAAAAGATATTTCTCTGTCTTACCTAGCCCAAGATAGCCGTTTTGAGTCTGAAAATACCATTTATGATGAAATGCTCCATGTCTTTGATGATCTACGCCGTACGGAGAAACAACTGCGTCAGATGGAGTTGGAGATGGGTGAAAAGTCTGGTGAAGATCTAGATAAACTGATGGCGGATTATGATCGTTTATCAGAGAATTTCCGTCAGGCTGGTGGCTTTACCTACGAAGCTGATATCCGCGCTATCTTGAATGGTTTCAAGTTTGACGAGTCTATGTGGCAGATGAAAATTGCTGAGCTTTCAGGTGGTCAAAATACTCGGCTTGCTCTGGCCAAAATGCTCCTTGAAAAACCAAATCTCTTGGTCTTGGACGAGCCGACCAACCACTTGGATATTGAAACCATTGCCTGGTTGGAAAATTACCTAGTCAACTACAGTGGCGCTCTCATCATTGTTAGTCACGACCGTTATTTCTTGGACAAGGTTGCAACAATTACGCTCGATTTGACCAAGCATTCTTTGGATCGCTATGTGGGGAATTACTCTCGCTTTGTTGAGTTAAAGGAGCAAAAGCTAGCTACTGAGGCAAAAAACTATGAAAAGCAACAGAAGGAAATCGCGGCTCTAGAAGACTTTGTCAATCGCAATCTAGTCCGAGCTTCAACGACCAAGCGTGCCCAATCTCGTCGTAAACAACTAGAAAAAATGGAGCGTTTGGACAAGCCTGAATCTGGGAAGAAATCAGCTAATATGACCTTCCGGTCTGAAAAAACATCGGGGAATGTCGTCCTGACTGTTGAAAATGCGGCTATTGGCTATGATGAGGAAATACTCTCAGAGCCAATCAATCTGGACCTCCGTAAGATGAATGCTGTTGCGATTGTCGGACCAAATGGTATTGGCAAATCAACCTTTATCAAGTCTATCGTGGATCAGATTCCTTTTATCAAGGGAGAAAAGAGATTTGGGGCCAATGTTGAGGTTGGCTACTATGATCAGACTCAAAGTAAGCTAACACCAAGTAATACTGTTCTGGATGAACTTTGGAATGATTTTAAACTGACTCCAGAAGTTGAAATTCGCAACCGCCTAGGTGCCTTCCTTTTCTCAGGAGATGATGTTAAAAAATCAGTTGGCATGCTGTCAGGTGGCGAGAAAGCTCGTTTACTACTTGCAAAACTTTCAATGGAAAACAATAACTTCTTGATTTTGGACGAGCCGACTAACCACTTGGATATTGATAGTAAGGAAGTATTGGAAAATGCCTTGATTGATTTTGATGGGACTTTGCTCTTTGTCAGCCACGACCGTTACTTTATCAATCGTGTGGCAACTCATGTTTTGGAATTGTCTGAGAATGGCTCAACCCTCTACCTTGGAGATTACGACTACTATGTTGAGAAGAAAGCAGAAGTAGAAATGATTCAAACCGAGGAAGCTTCAAATAGCAATCAAGCAAAAGAACCGAGCACAGTCAATGACTACCAGGCCCAGAAAGAAAGTCAGAAAGAAGCCCGCAAACTCATGCGACAAATCGAAAGTTTAGAATCTGAAATCGAAGAACTAGAAAGTAAAAGCCAAGCCATCTCTGAACAAATGTTGGAAACCAATGACGCTGAAAAACTCATGGAGATGCAGGCTGAACTGGAAAAAATCAGCCATCGTCAGGAAGAAGCCATGCTTGAGTGGGAAGAATTATCAGAGCAGGTGTAAAGATGGAACATCTTGGAAAAGTATTTCGTGAATTTCGAACCAGTGGGAACTACTCTTTAAAGGAAGCAGCGGGCGATTCTTGCTCGACCTCTCAGTTATCTCGCTTTGAGCTTGGTGAGTCTGATTTAGCAGTTTCCCGTTTCTTTGAGATTTTGGATAATATTCATGTGACTATTGAAAATTTCATGGACAAGGCTAGGGATTTTCAAAATCATGAACATGTTGCCTTGATGGCACAGATTATTCCGCTTTACTACTCAAATGATATTGCAGGTTTTCAAAAGCTTCAAAGAGAACAACTTGAAAAGGCTAAGAGTTCGACCAATCCCCTCTATTTTAAGCTGAATTGGATTCTGCTACAAGGACTGATTTGTCAAAGAGATGCTTATTACACGATGAGGCAGAGTGATTTGGAAAAGGTAGCAGATTATCTTTTTCAAACAGAAGAATGGACTATGTATGAGTTGATTCTTTTCGGAAATCTCTATACTTTCTACAATGTGGACTATGTGGCTCGAATTGGCAGAGAAGTGATGGAGAGGGAAGACTACTACAAGGAAATTGGTCGGCATCGAAAACTTGTTTTGATTTTAGCTCTTAACTGTTACCAGCATTGTTTGGAAAATCGATCCTTTGCGGATGCGGACTATTTTGAGGGCTATGTGGAGAAGTTAATTGGAAATGGTATCAAGCTTTATGAGCGCAATATCTTCCATTATCTCAAAGGTTTCGCCCTCTACCAGAGAGACTTGAAAGAAGAGGGTTGTAGTCAGATGCGGGAGGCCATGCATATTTTTGCTGTGCTTGGACTTCCAGAGCAAGTGGCTTACTATCAGGAACATTATGAAAAATTTGTAAATCCTTAAATTTCCCAAATAAGGGAAAAATAAAGAGACTCCTTTCAGTTTTGATACAATAGTTTCAAAATTTGAGAGGGGTTTTTTATATGAATCGACATGCAATCCAGTTGATTAGTCGTGGTGCTATTAATAAAATAGGAAATATGCTCTATGATTATGGAAACAGTGTTTGGTTGGCATCAATGGGAACGATAGGGCAGACTGTTCTTGGGATTTATCAAATTTCTGAACTCGTCACATCGATTCTGGTCAATCCCTTTGGCGGAGTGATTTCAGACCGATTTTCGCGTCGCAAAATTTTGATGACGACAGACTTGATTTGTGGCGTTCTTTGCTTAGCTATTTCTTTCATCAGAGATGATAGCTTGATGATTGCTGCCTTGATTTTTGCCAATATTGTTCAGGCGGTTGCCTTTGCATTTTCTCGTACATCTAACAAAGCCATTATAACTGAGGTTGTAGAGAAAGACGAGATTGTGACCTATAACTCTCGCTTGGAGTTAGTTTTACAGGTTGTAGGAGTCAGTTCTCCGGTGCTTTCTTTTCTCGTTTTACAATTTGCCAGTCTCCATATGACGCTCGTTTTAGATGCCATTAGTTTTTTTATCGCATTTACCTTAGTAGCTTTTCTCCCAAAAAAAGAGACTCAGGAACAAGAGAAAAAGACTTTCAGCTGGAAAAATATTTTTGCTGATATGAAAGAAGGGATTCGCTATATTTGGCGCCAGCAAGAGATCTTTTTCCTTTTGGTAGTAGCTTCCAGTGTTAATTTCTTTTTTGCAGCTTTTGAATTTCTCCTCCCTTTTTCAAATCGACTATACGGGGTAGAAGGAGCTTATGCAACTATTTTAACTATGGGCGCTATTGGTTCGATTATTGGAGCTCTTCTAGCTAGTAAAATAAAGGCAAGTGTTTATAATCTTTTGATTCTATTGGCTTTAACTGGAGTTGGAGTTTTTATGATGGGATTACCACTGCCAACTTTTCTCTCCTTTTCTGGAAATTTAGTTTGTGAACTGTTTATGACGATTTTTAATATTCACTTTTTTACTCAGGTTCAAACCAAGGTTGAGGGGGAATACTTGGGAAGAGTACTAAGCACCATTTTTACCTTAGCCATCCTATTTATGCCGATTGCAAAAGGCTTTATGACGGTGCTACCAAGTGTCCATCTCTCTTCTTTTCTGATAATTGGAAGCGGTGTTATCATCCTGTCTTGTTTATCCCTCGTTTATGTGCGAAGTCATTTTAAAAAAGAGTTATAATTTCTCTTTTTTAGAAAATATTTCATTACGAATCATTTTTCAGTCCTTCTCTATTGTGAGGAGGGCTTGCTTTGTGGTAAAATGGGATTATGAATGAAAGAATGAATGAGTTAGTTGCCTTACTCAACCGCTATGCGACCGAGTACTATACGAGTGACAATCCCTCGGTTTCAGATAGCGAGTATGATCGTCTCTACCGAGAGTTGGTTGAGTTGGAAGCCGCCTATCCAGATCAAGTTTTAGCGGATAGTCCAACTCATCGTGTTGGTGGTAAGGTTTTAGATGGTTTTGAAAAATACAGTCATCAGTATCCTCTATACAGTTTGCAGGATGCTTTTTCACGTGAAGAGTTAGAAGCTTTTGATGCGCGTGTGCGAAAGGAATTACCCCAACCGACCTATATTTGTGAGCTGAAAATCGATGGTTTGTCTATCTCGCTTACGTATGAAAAGGGGATTTTGGTTGTTGGTGCCACACGTGGGGATGGTTCTGTTGGTGAAAATATCACCGAAAACCTCAAGCGTGTCAAGGACATTCCTTTGACCTTGCCCGAAGAACTAGATATCACCGTTCGTGGAGAGTGTTACATGCCACGCGCTTCCTTTGATCAGGTCAACCAAGCCCGCCAAGAAAATGGGGAGCCTGAATTTGCTAATCCTCGTAACGCAGCTGCAGGCACCTTGCGTCAGTTGGATACAGCAGTAGTGGCCAAGCGTAATCTTGCTACTTTCCTCTATCAAGAAGCCAGCCCTTCAACTCGTGATAGTCAAGAAAAGGTCTTGGAGCATCTTGAACAGCTTGGTTTTGTAGTTAATCCTAAACGAATATTGGCTCAAAGTATAGATGAGGTATGGGATTTTATCCAAGAAGTAGGACAAGAACGGGAGAAACTGCCTTACGATATCGATGGGGTGGTCATCAAGGTTAACGACCTAGCAGGTCAAGAAGAACTCGGTTTTACCGTTAAAGCACCTAAGTGGGCAGTAGCTTATAAATTTCCTGCTGAGGAAAAAGAAGCTCAACTCCTTTCAGTTGACTGGACAGTAGGTCGTACGGGTGTTGTGACCCCGACTGCCAATCTAACACCTGTTCAGCTTGCTGGCACAACTGTTAGCCGTGCAACTCTTCACAACGTAGATTATATTGCTGAAAAGGATATCCGCAAAGATGATACGGTTATCGTTTATAAGGCTGGAGATATCATCCCTGCTGTTCTGCGTGTGGTAGAGTCTAAACGTGTTTCTGAAGAAAAACTAGATATTCCGACTAACTGTCCGAGCTGTGACAGTCAGTTGCTTCATTTTGAAGATGAAGTGGCTCTTCGTTGTATCAATCCACGCTGTCCTGCCCAAATCATGGAAGGTTTGATTCACTTTGCCTCTCGAGATGCTATGAATATTACGGGTCTTGGTCCATCTATCGTCGAAAAGCTTTTTGCTGCTAATCTGGTTAAGGATGTGGCAGATATTTATCGTTTGAAAGAAGAAGATTTCCTCCTTTTAGAAGGTGTCAAGGAAAAGTCTGCTTCTAAACTGTATCAGGCCATTCAAGCGTCCAAGGAAAACTCTGCTGAAAAGCTCTTGTTTGGTCTGGGAATTCGCCATGTCGGAAGCAAGGCTAGCCAACTCTTGCTCCAACATTTCCACTCTATTGAAAATCTAGCCCAAGCAGACCCAGAGGAAGTAGCAAGTATCGAGAGCTTGGGTGGAGTGATTGCCCAAAGCCTTCAGACTTACTTTGCTACAGAAGGATCGAAGATTCTCTTAGATGAGTTGAAAGAAGCTGGAGTCAATCTGGACTACAAGGGACAGACAGTAGTAGCAGATGCGGCCTTGTCAGGTTTGACAGTTGTATTAACAGGAAAATTGGAACGTCTCACGCGCTCAGAAGCCAAAAGCAAACTCGAAAGTCTGGGTGCCAAAGTCACAGGCAGTGTTTCTAAGAAAACGAATCTTGTCGTAGCAGGAGCAGATGCAGGAAGCAAGCTCCAAAAAGCACAAGAACTTGGTATCGAAGTTCGAGATGAAGCTTGGCTAGAAAGTTTGTAAAGAATAGTTGAAAACTAGATGTTAGATAGTCTGGAACTATCTCTCCTGATGTGTTTTTATATCTATTAATGCTATTCTCTATTGTGCTGAAATTCCCGCTAAATTCTTCAGCACCACATAAAAAAATTGAAATTAGGAATTAGGAAAAGAAATGTATAGATACCCAGTAGTCATCCATTTTCACCGAAAAAATGGGGATTATGATGCTTGTTCATTCAGTAGAAAACAGGCAGATGTTAAAGAAAATTTGTATTATGAAAATGATTATTTTGGTGCAAAATTCTCCTTTACAGTTACAAGTGTAGAAAGGCTCGATACTCTGAACTTTTCTGTAGAAATAGATGGAAAGACAAAAGATTATCTCCTACGGTTTAACTACTATCCACTGTTGACTGAGGTTTGGATTTTGGATGGTGATGAGACGGTTTATTATTCTGAAAATCCAGCCATTGCAAGTTCTTGCTATAAAGATCGAAACCCGTTTGCTTTTGATAAAGCCTTTCACAGTGAAAGTTTTGATCACCATTGGGGATACCAAGGAGAGTTGGGGTATAGTATCTCTGACTACCAGACAAGCTTTAAACTCTGGGCTCCAACAGCTACAGCAGTTCAAGTGGTCGTTTATGAAAATACAAGTAACGACGCGCCGATTTGGAAAACCTTTAATCTTGAGCGTGGTAATAGCTATTCATATAGTCATAAGTACAATACCATTGGTGTTTGGAGTGTAGACCTGGATGAAAATCTTGCAGGTAAAGCCTATCAGTATCAGATTGAGTTTCCGCACCACCAGACCTTGATACGAGACCCATACACTATCGCTACAAGTCCTGATGGGAAACGTTCTGTCATCCTATCTCAGCAAGATAGACAGGTAGAAGGATTTAAAGTCAAACATGGGACAGACGCCCTTTGGCGTTTGGAAAATCCATGTAAAGCCGTTATCTGTGAGATGCACATTCGTGATTTTACAAAATCGCCGACATCTGGAGTTCCAGAAAACCTTCGAGGGACCTTCCTTGGGGCTGCCCAGACTGGAACGGTTAACCAGTATGGTCAAGCAACAGCCTTTGATTATATCAAAGAACTCGGCTGTAATTATGTTCAACTCCAACCAATCTTTGATCGCCATAAGGAATATGACGAGGACGGGAATGTAACCTATAACTGGGGTTATGACCCTCAAAACTACAATGCGCCAGAACCAAGTTTCTCTAGTAATCTAGATGATCCTGGACAGGTTATTCGAGACCTCAAGACCATGATTCAGGCATATCATGATGCGGGAATCGGTGTCATTATGGATGTCGTTTACAACCATACCTTCTCAACGGTTGATGCACCTTTCCAAACAACTGTTCCCGATTATTACTATCGTATGAATCCAGATGGAACCTTCCAAAACGGTACAGGTGTTGGAAATGAAACCGCAAGCGAACACGAAATGTACCGCAAGTATATGATTGACTCACTCCTTTATTGGGTGAAAGAATACAATATTGACGGATTCCGTTTCGACTTGATGGGAATTCACGATGTTAAAACCATGCAGGCGATTCGCTGGGCACTTGATGAAGTTGATCCCCGTATTATCACCTATGGAGAAGGCTGGGATATGGGGACAGGTCTTGCACCTTATGATAAGGCCAAGAAGGACAATGCCTACCAGATGCCAAATATCGGATTCTTCAACGATGATCAGCGTGATGCCATCAAAGGAGGAGAAGTTTACGGCTCAATCAAGGCAGGATTTGTTAGCGGTGCAGCTACAGAACCGATTGTAGCCAAAGCTATTCTTGGTAGCCGAGAGTTGGGTTCATATCTTAGTCCAAACCAAGTTCTTAACTACGTGGAAGCTCATGATAATTACAACTTGCATGATTTGTTAGTAACCCTTCATCCAGATTACAGTTCAGATAAGATTATGCGTCAGGTTGAGACAGCAACAGCGATGAGCGTTCTTATGCAAGGGATGTCCTTTATAGAGTTGGGTCAAGAATTTGGCCGCACCAAACTCCTTGCTACTGGAGAAAATGGTGAGCTGACTCCGGCAGATAGAGAACGCGCCATGAATAGTTATAATGCTCCAGATAGTGTCAACCAGGTCAACTGGGATTTAATCAATGAGAGACAAGAGAGCATTGAATTTATCCGTCAGATTATTCGTCTAAAAACACAAACGCGTGCTTTCTCTTATCCTACATATGAAGAAGTTTATCGTCATGTCTTCGTCCATACAGCTGCTGAAAATAGTGGGTGGATTGTTTACGAAATTCACGGTGCTGCAGAGCATTTATTGGTGGTATTTAATGCCAAGGGAACCTCCTTCTACTTTGAAAATGCAGGAAATCTTGAAATGCTTGTGTCCAACAGTCGTTCTCAAGAGTCTAATGTGATTGATGATATCAGCGTTGCAGTCTTGAAGGTACTTTCATAGTAAATACTACAAAAAGGTTTAGTTAACTCTAGACCTTTTTTATTTTTATTGAAAAACCAATATCTAATAGGAATAAATTTCAAATAATTTGAAGAATCAAGTTTGTGAAAAAAATATCAATATTTTCCAAAAAGGGGTTGTAATTTTCTGAAAATTTGATAAAATAAGTTTTAATCATTTTCAGGAGGAAGAGAATTTGACACATTATCAGAATTTAGTGAATGGAAAATGGAAATCATCAGAGAATGAAATTGCCATCTATTCTCCCATCAATCAAGAAAAGTTGGGTACAGTACCTGCTATGAGTCAGGCTGAAGTAGATGAGGCGATGAAAGCTGCGCGTGCAGCTCTCCCAGCATGGCGTGATTTAGCACCCGTTGAGCGTGCAGCCTATTTGCATAAGACAGCAGACATTTTGGAACGTGACAAAGAAAAAATTGGTACCATTCTTGCTAAAGAGGTTGCAAAAGGGATTAAAGCAGCCATTGGAGAAGTAGTACGTACAGCAGAATTGATTCGTTTTGCTGCCGAGGAAGGTCTCCGTATCACTGGACAAGCAATGGAAGGTGGCGGTTTTGAAGCTGCAAGTAAAAATAAACTAGCCGTTGTCCGTCGTGAACCAGTTGGTGTCGTTTTAGCTATTGCACCATTTAACTATCCAGTCAACCTTTCTGGATCTAAGATTGCTCCGGCTTTGATTGCAGGAAATGTCGTTATGTTCAAACCCCCAACACAAGGATCTATTTCTGGCCTCTTGCTAGCTAAAGCATTTGACGAAGCAGGAATCCCAGCAGGTGTCTTTAACACCATCACTGGACGTGGTTCTGAAATCGGAGACTACATCATCGAACACAAGGAAGTGAATTTCATTAACTTTACAGGTTCAACACCGATTGGGGAGCGTATTGGTCGTTTAGCTGGTATGCGCCCAATTATGCTGGAACTTGGCGGGAAAGATGCAGCAATTGTCTTAGAGGACGCAGATTTAGAAAATGCAGCTAAACAAATCGTAGGTGGTGCCTTTAGCTACTCTGGTCAACGTTGTACCGCTATCAAACGTGTTTTGGTTGTGGAAAGCGTAGCAGACAGATTGGCAGAATTGCTCCAAGCTGAAGTTGCTAAGCTAACAGTCGGTGATCCATTTGACAATGCAGATATCACGCCAGTTATTGATAATGCTTCAGCTGATTTCATCTGGGGATTGATTGAAGATGCTCAGGAAAAAGGAGCCAAAGCGCTCAGCCTAATCAAACGTGAGAATAATCTCATTTGGCCAGGACTTTTTGATTATGTCACAAGAGATATGAAATTAGCCTGGGAAGAACCATTTGGACCTGTTCTTCCAATTATTCGAGTTTCAGATGCTAATGAAGCGGTAGAAATTGCTAATGAATCAGAATTCGGTCTTCAATCTTCAGTCTTTACAAATGACTTTAAGAAGGCATTTGAAATTGCTGAAAAACTTGAAGTTGGAACCGTTCATATTAATAATAAAACACAACGTGGACCAGATAATTTCCCATTCCTTGGTGTAAAAGGTTCTGGTGCAGGAGTGCAAGGAATTAAATATAGTATCGAAGCGATGACAAATGTCAAATCCATTGTTTTTGATATGAAATAATTTATAAAATTAGGAAATTACCTTCCTGATTTTATTTTTTACTAAAAATACAGTTATAAATTGATAAAAAACGAATATTTTGGTATTATACTAAAAAAATATATGGAAATTGTTTCGTGTTCTATTTTCTGGATATCTTTTTTAAAATGCTAGGTAATTTTTTGAAGGCTTTCATAAAAAAATATGATTTCCTTCGTAAATTACTTGAAAGTTACCTTAAAAGAGTGTATAATAGAATTATAGAAAACGCTTACAAAAGAAAGGGGATTGAATGAATAATCAAGAAGCATTAAGAACCTTTACTACAGGTGAGAACTTTCACCTCCAGCATTATTTAGGAGCGCATAGAGAGGAGAAAAACGGAGAAATAGGCTATACCTTTAGGGTTTGGGCCCCAAATGCACAAGCAGTTCATTTAGTTGGTGATTTTACCGATTGGGTTGAGAATCAGATTCCCATGGTTCGTAATGAAGCAGGTGTTTGGGAAGTCTTTACGAGTCAAGCTCAGGATGGTCAGATTTATAAATATCATATCACGCGTGCAAATGGTCACCAGATTATGAAGATCGATCCATTGGCAGTTTATTTTGAAGCTAGACCGGGTACAGGAGCTGTTTTGACCAATATCCGTGAAAAGAAATGGAAAGATGGCCTTTGGTTAGCACGTCGCAAACGTCTGGGATTTTTCGAGAGACCAGTTAATATATATGAAGCCCATGCAGGATCTTGGAAGAGAAATCCAGATGGTAGTCCCTATACTTTTTCGCAACTGAAAGACGAGTTGATTCCATACTTAGTTGAGATGAACTATACACATATTGAGTTCATGCCTTTAATGGCTCACCCACTTGGATTGAGCTGGGGCTATCAACTTATGGGTTACTTTGCTTTTGAACATTCCTATGGTACACCTGACGAGTTTCAAGATTTCGTTGAAGAGTGTCATATAAATAATATCGGTGTTATCGTCGACTGGGTTCCAGGTCATTTCACTATTAATGATGATGCCTTGGCATATTATGACGGTACACCAACTTTTGAATACCAAGATCACAACAAGGCTCATAACTATGGTTGGGGTGCTCTGAATTTTGACCTCGGGAAAAATGAGGTCCAATCTTTCCTGATTTCAAGTATTAAATTTTGGATTGATTTTTACCACTTAGATGGTATTCGGGTCGATGCAGTGAGCAATATGCTGTATCTAGATTATGATAATGCTCCTTGGACTCCAAATAAGGACGGCGGAAATCTTAACTACGAGGGTTATTATTTCCTTCAACGGTTGAACACAGTGATTAAGTTAGCTCATCCAGATATCATGATGATTGCAGAAGAAAGTTCATCAGCAACAAAGATTACTGGCATGAAAGAAATGGGCGGCCTTGGGTTTGACTATAAATGGAATATGGGCTGGATGAACGACATTCTCCGTTTCTACGAGGAAGATCCGATTTATCGCAAGTATGACTTTAATCTTGTGACTTTCAGCTTTATGTATGTTTTCAATGAAAACTATCTCCTGCCTTTCTCACATGATGAAGTAGTTCATGGTAAGAAGAGTATGATGCATAAGATGTGGGGAGATCGCTACAATCAGTTCGCTGGTCTGCGCAACCTCTACACCTATCAAATTTGTCATCCAGGTAAGAAACTCTTGTTCATGGGTAGTGAGTACGGACAATTCCTCGAGTGGAAGTCCGAGGAGCAGTTGGAGTGGTCTAATCTAGAAGATCCGATGAATGCCAAGATGAAGCATTTTACTTCACAACTGAATCAATTCTATAAAGAGCATCGTTGTCTGTGGGAAATTGATACTAGTTATGATGGTATCGAGATTATCGATGCTGATAATAGAGATCAGAGTGTCCTTTCCTTTATTCGTAAGGGCAAGAAGGACGAAATGTTAGTCTGTGTCTTTAACATGGCACCAGTTGAACGTAAGGACTTTACGATTGGTTTACCTGTTGCAGGTATTTACGAAGAAGTTTGGAATACAGAATTAGAAGAATGGGGAGGTGTGTGGAAAGAGCACAATCAAACAGTTCAGACTCAAGAAGGCTTATGGAAAGATTATGAGCAGACTTTGACCTTTACCTTGCCTGCCATGGGAGCAAGCATCTGGAAGATCAAGCGTCGTTTGAAACAAGCTAAGAAAAAAGAATAATGGGCTGTTGATGATATTTTTTAGTTTTTAAAAACGGATGTACTTGTATTGGACTTGAAACACAAGAGAAATGGATTTCCTATTATTTTTATAAAAAGTTTGACTTCCGACCTTCTTTCGATTTTAACGTTCACATGTCTTTATAAAGGAGTAGAAAATGAAGAATGAAATGCTAGCTTTGATCCTTGCGGGTGGGCAAGGAACACGTCTCGGAAAACTCACTCAAAGCATTGCCAAACCGGCAGTGCAATTCGGTGGGCGCTACCGTATCATTGACTTTGCTCTTTCCAACTGTGCAAACTCTGGAATCCATAATGTTGGTGTGATTACGCAGTACCAACCTCTTGCTTTGAACAACCATATTGGAAATGGTTCGAGCTGGGGATTGGATGGTATCAATTCAGGTGTCTCTATTTTACAACCTTATTCAGCCAGCGAAGGAAACCGTTGGTTTGAAGGGACTAGTCACGCTATCTACCAAAACATTGACTATATCGACAGTGTTAATCCTGAGTATGTTTTGATTCTTTCTGGTGACCACATCTACAAGATGGACTACGATGATATGCTTCAGTCCCATAAGGATAACAATGCCAGTTTGACAGTAGCTGTCCTAGACGTACCTCTCAAAGAAGCTAGCCGTTTCGGTATCATGAATACAGATGCCAATAACCGTATCGTTGAATTTGAGGAAAAACCTGCTCAACCTAAGTCTACAAAGGCTTCTATGGGAATTTATATTTTTGACTGGAAACGGCTTCGCAATATGCTTGTTGCTGCTGAAAAGAGCAATGTGGATATGTCAGACTTTGGTAAGAACGTTATCCCTAACTATCTCGAGTCTGGTGAAAGTGTCTATGCTTATGAATTTAATGGCTACTGGAAAGACGTTGGTACGATTGAGTCACTTTGGGAAGCTAATATGGAGTACATTTCACCAGAAAACGCCTTGGATAGTCGCAATCGTCAGTGGAAAATTTACTCTAGAAACTTGATTTCACCACCAAACTACTTTGGTGCGCATGCACACGTTGAAGATTCATTGGTCGTGGATGGCTGTTTTGTAGATGGAACTGTTAAACGTTCGATTCTTTCAACAGAAGCACAAGTACGTGAAGGTGCTGAGGTCGTTGATTCTGTTATCATGAGTGGGGCTATTATTGGCCATGGAGCAAAGATTACTCGTGCTATTATTGGTGAGGGTGCCATTATTGCAGACGGCGTAGAGATTGACGGAACTGACGAAGTACAAGTAGTAGGATACAATGAAGTAGTGGGGGTAGCAACAGATGAAGATTGATAAATATTCAGCCATTTTGGGAAACACAGTTGGTTTTCATGATATGTCAACGTTAACAGAACACCGTCCGGTAGCTAGCTTGCCTTTCGGTGGGAAATACCGTTTGATTGACTTCCCCCTTTCCAGTCTTGCAAATGCAGGTGTTCGTAGTATCTTTGGTATTTTCCAACAAGATAATATCAGCTCAGTTTTTGACCATATTCGTTCAGGTCGTGAGTGGGGCTTGTCAACCCTTCTAAGTCACTACTATCTAGGAATTTACAATACTCGTGTTGAAAGCAGCACAGTTGGAAAAGAGTATTACCAACAGCTTCTTACCTACTTGAGACGTTCAGGTTCAAACCAAACCGTTTCGATTAACTGCGATGTGCTGGTGAATATTGACTTGAATCAAGTCTTCCACCTACACAATACAACGAATGGTCCGATCACAGTTGTATATAAGAAACTTCCAAAGAAAGACATTTCAGATGTGAATGCTATTTTGGAAATCGATGAAACTGACCATGTTCGTTCGCACAAACTCTTTGATAATAAATCTACAGATGAACTCTTCAACATGTCTACAGATATCTTTGTTGTGGATACTCCTTGGTTGATTGAACGACTTGAAGAAGAGGCTCAGAAAGAATATCCTGAAAAGTTGCGCTATGTCCTTCGCGATTTAGCTGTAAAAGAAGGAGCTTTTGCTTACGAATACACAGGTTACTTAGCAAATATTCACTCTGTTCAATCCTACTATCAAGCAAATATTGATATGCTTGAATCTAAAAAATTCTACTCTCTTTTCTCACCAAATCAAAAGATTTATACCAAAGTTAAGAATGAAGAACCAACCTACTATGCGAATACTTCAAAAGTAAGTACTTCTCAGTTTGCTTCTGGTAGTATCATTGAGGGTGAAGTAGTTCAGTCAGTCCTATCTCGTAATATTTATGTTCACAAAGATAGTGTTGTGAAGAACAGCGTTCTGTTCCCTCGTGTTGTGATTGGACAAGGTGCCCAAGTTGAATATGCTATCTTGGATAAGGGCGTTGAGGTTGCGGACGGTGTTGTCATTCGAGGCACAGCAGAACATCCAGTTGTAGTGAAGAAGGGTGAAACAGTAACAGAGGACATTTATTCATGAAAATTTTATTTGTAGCGGCAGAAGGAGCACCCTTTTCAAAAACAGGTGGTTTGGGCGATGTCATTGGTGCACTTCCCAAATCACTTGTAAAAGCGGGGCACGAAGTTGCAGTTTTCTTACCTTATTATGATATGGTAGAAGCAAAGTTTGGAGACCAGATTGAGGATGTTCTCCACTTTGAAGTTAGTGTAGGATGGCGTAGACAGTACTGTGGTATTAAGAAAACGGTCTTGAATGGGGTAACCTTCTACTTCATTGATAATCAGTATTATTTCTTCCGTGGTCATGTGTACGGTGATTTTGACGATGGTGAACGCTTTGCCTTCTTCCAACTGGCTGCTCTTGAAGCCATGGAACGCATCGGCTTTATCCCTGACCTTCTCCATGTTCATGATTACCACACAGCCATGATTCCCTTCTTGTTAAAAGAAAAGTACCATTGGATTCAGGCATATCAAGGTATCAGAACCGTTTTAACCATTCACAATTTGGAATTCCAAGGTCAATTTTCTGAAGGAATGTTGTGGGATTTGTTCGGTGTTGGGTTTGAACGCTATGCTGATGGCACCCTTCGCTGGAATGATTGTCTCAATTGGATGAAAGCTGGTATTCTCTACGCGGATCGTGTCTCAACCGTTTCCCCTAGCTATGCGCACGAGATTATGACCAGTCAGTTTGGTTGCGGTTTGGATCAGATTCTTCGCATGGAGTCAGGTAAGGTTTCAGGTATAGTTAATGGTATTGACGCAGATCTTTATAATCCTCAAACAGACCCACTTTTAGACTATCATTTTGATAAGGAAGATTTGTCTGGAAAAGCTCAAAACAAAGCAAAATTGCAAGAGAGAGTTGGGTTGCCTGTGCGAGCAGATGTTCCACTAGTTGGGATTGTCTCTCGATTGACACGCCAAAAAGGTTTTGATGTTGTGGTAGAATGCTTGCATCGTTTCTTACAGGAGGACGTTCAAATAGTCCTTTTAGGAACAGGTGACCCGGCTTTTGAACATTCCTTCTCTTGGTTTGCTCAAGTCTATCCAGACAAGCTATCAGCAAATATCACTTTTGATGTCAAACTTGCTCAAGAAATCTACGCAGCTTGTGATCTCTTCCTCATGCCAAGTCGTTTTGAACCATGCGGCTTGTCTCAAATGATGGCGATGCGCTATGGAACTCTACCATTGGTTCATGAGGTTGGTGGTTTGCGTGATACAGTTCAATCCTTCAATCCGATCGAAGGAACTGGAACTGGATTTAGCTTTGATAATTTAACACCTTACTGGCTTAACTGGAGTTTCCAAACAGCCTTGGATGTTTATAACTACCAGCCGGAAGTTTGGAGAAATCTACAAAAACAAGCTATGGAATGTGATTTCTCATGGGATACAGCCTGCAAATCTTACCTGGACTTGTACCATAGTTTAGTCAACTAATAGATAAAATCGTATGATAACTTCATACGATTTTTGGGCTATTTATACTCTTCGAAAATCAAATTCAAACCGCGTCAACGTCGCCTTGTCGTACTCAAGTACAGCCTACGGCTAGTTTCCTAGTTTGCTCTTTGATTTTCATTGAGTATTAGAGAGGAGAACTGATGTCTCAAGTAAAAGGCCTGTGTGTCATGGATGTTGATGGCACCCTGATAGCAGAAGAGGTGATTGATCTTTTAGGAAAAGAAGCAGGTTGCGAAGAAGAAATATCGCAGATTACAAGCCAGGCAATGCGAGGCGAACTGGACTTTGAAACAAGCTTACGAGCGAGAGTGGCTTTGTTAGAAGGTCTTCCGATTTCAGTCTTTGATACTGTCTTCAAATCCATTCATCTGTCCAAGAATGCTCAAGAATTTATCTCCATACTTCAAAAGAAGGGTATTCTAGTCGGTCTAGTGTCTGGTGGATTTGCACCAATAGTTGAGAGATTAGCAAAGTCTCTTGGGATCACTTATTACTCTGCAAATCAGTTAGAAGTCAAAGACGGTTTTTTAACAGGTCGACTAGTTGGTGAAATTGTGACAGGTCAAGTAAAACAAGATACTCTTGAGAAATGGAAAAAAGAACTGAAACTTCCCAAAGAAAGAACGATTGCCATCGGTGATGGTGCCAATGACCTCTTGATGTTAAAGTCAGCAGGACGTGGTATTGCATTTTGTGCCAAAGAGGTCGTAAAAACAGAGATAGCTTGTCATGTAGATACGAGGGATTTTTTGGAAGTTCTACCTTTGATTGATTTCTTAGAATGAGAGGGAACTATGAAAATTGTAATTGCACCCGATTCTTTTAAAGAAAGTTTGACGGCAGAAGAGGTCGCTCAAGCTATAAAAAGAGGATTCCAAAAATCGATAGCAGATGTAGAATGTCTGCTTTGCCCTGTAGGCGATGGTGGGGAAGGAACCGTAGACGCTATTCGACATTCTCTTGACCTAGAAGAAAAATGGCAAGAGTTGACTGGACCTTTTGGCCAAAAAGAATCAATGCGCTACTTTTATAAAGGCCAAATAGCGCTCTTTGAAGTTGCTGACTTGGTTGGTTTAGGAAAGATTCCGCAGGAGAAACGAACCCCTCTCCACATCCAAACTCAAGGTATTGGAGAGTTGATTCGCCATCTCATTGATCAAGGGATGAAAGATATCTATATCGGAGTTGGTGGTACGGCTAGTAATGACGGTGGGATAGGCATTGCTGCGGGTTTAGGTTATCGTTTTTATGATAAGAATGGAAAAGAATTGCCAGCTTGTGGTCAGACTTTGCTTGAGTTCGAGTCAGTTTCAGACAGCGAGTTGTATAGGAGACCTGAAGATGTGAAAATCCGCATTTTAGCAGATGTCGTGAGCCCTCTATGTGGTCTTCAAGGAGCGACCTATACATTTGGAAAACAAAAGGGCTTGGATCCTGCTTTGTTTGAGACAGTAGATTTGGCTATACAGCGGTTCTATGAAAATTTTTCACCATCAACCCTCTCTCTTAAAGGAGCAGGAGCCGGCGGTGGGATTGCGGCTGGGCTCTGTGCCTTTGCTGAGGCCACTATCGTATCTGGGATTGACACTTGCTTAGATTTGATTGACTTTGACAGGAAGGTTGCAGGGGCCGACTTGGTTATCGTTGGAGAAGGTAGACTGGACAGTCAAAGCTTTGTTGGAAAAGCTCCTATCGGTGTAGCAAAAAGAACTCCTGAAGGAGTTCCTGTTATCGCTATTTGTGGTAGTCTTTCCGAGGATTTACCTTTCCTACCATTCGAAAATATACAAGCAGCCTTTTCTATTTTAGAGAAAAGTGAACCTTTGGAAGATAGTTTGAAAAATGCAAGTCTCTATTTGGAGCACACATCTACTAATATTGGTCGTTTATTAAATATGAGAAATCATTAACCAAACCATTTCTTCCAGATGGATTTTTTAGGTGGCTCTGCCTTTTTCTCTTCCCAGAGGCTTGAGAATGCAAGTCTAAGGTCCTTTTCGTCTACTTGAACAGGTTCATTTGTATGAATGACAAGACCGAAAGGAGAGGTGATATGATCATCTGAAACAATAGTCGCCTGACAGTTGCTTTCCTTTGCTTGTTTTAAGTAAAAGACCTGTTTGTCAAACTCTATATTTGGAGAGATCTTCACAAAAAGTGCCTCTACCTTTTCTTGAAAGCTTTCTAAAATAGAGAAAAATCCATGTTCTAATTCAGGACTATTGGCAGTACTGATATCAGCGTAGCCAAGAACTCTTTCCTCAAAAGTTCCGAGATAGCGGCGTTGTTCATCTGGGTTTAATTTCGGCCCACCATGAGCTTTTTCTAGTAGTTGTTTTGATAAATCTGTCATAAAAACAGTATATCACAAAAATCGCAAGAAAACAGACAAAAGAAAGCGATTACTTTATAAAGTTAAGGAAAATTTGCACAAAGATAACGTTTTTTCTTGAAAAACGCTTATTTTTAAGGTATCATAGAGGTGTAAAAAATTTAACTCAAAGGAGAGTAAAAAATGTCAATTATTACTGATGTTTACGCTCGCGAAGTCCTAGACTCACGCGGTAACCCAACACTTGAAGTAGAAGTTTATACTGAATCAGGTGCTTTCGGACGTGGTATGGTTCCATCAGGAGCTTCTACTGGTGAACACGAAGCAGTTGAACTTCGCGACGGTGACAAATCTCGTTACGGTGGTCTTGGTACACAAAAAGCTGTTGACAACGTAAACAACATCATTGCTGAAGCAATCATCGGCTACGATGTACGTGACCAACAAGCTATCGACCGTGCTATGATCGCACTTGACGGTACTCCTAATAAAGGTAAATTGGGTGCAAACGCAATTCTTGGTGTGTCTATCGCTGTAGCTCGTGCTGCTGCTGACTACCTTGAAATCCCACTTTACAGCTACCTTGGTGGATTCAACACTAAAGTTCTTCCAACTCCAATGATGAACATCATCAACGGTGGTTCTCACTCTGACGCTCCAATCGCTTTCCAAGAATTCATGATCGTACCTGCTGGTGCACCATCATTCAAAGAAGCTCTTCGTTGGGGTGCTGAAATCTTCCACGCACTTAAGAAAATCCTTAAATCACGTGGTTTGGAAACTGCCGTAGGTGACGAAGGTGGATTCGCTCCTCGTTTCGAAGGAACTGAAGACGGTGTTGAAACTATCCTTGCTGCGATCGAGGCTGCTGGATATGTTCCTGGTAAAGACGTATTTATCGGATTTGACTGTGCTTCGTCAGAATTCTACGATAAAGAACGTAAAGTTTACGACTACACTAAATTCGAAGGTGAAGGAGCAGCTGTACGTACTGCTGCAGAACAAATCGACTACCTTGAAGAATTGGTAAACAAATACCCAATCATTACTATCGAAGATGGTATGGACGAAAACGACTGGGACGGTTGGAAAGCTCTTACTGAACGTCTTGGTGGTAAAGTTCAATTGGTTGGTGACGACTTCTTCGTAACAAACACTTCTTACCTTGAAAAAGGTATTGCAGAAGGTGCTGCTAACTCAATCCTTATCAAAGTTAACCAAATCGGTACTCTTACTGAAACATTCGACGCTATCGAAATGGCGAAAGAAGCTGGTTACACTGCCGTTGTATCACACCGTTCAGGTGAAACTGAAGATTCAACAATCGCTGACATCGCAGTTGCAACTAACGCAGGACAAATCAAGACTGGTTCACTTTCACGTACAGACCGTATTGCTAAATACAACCAATTGCTTCGTATCGAAGACCAACTTGGTGAAGTAGCTGAATACCGTGGATTGAAATCATTCTACAACCTTAAAAAATAATCTAGTTCAGTGAACAAGGTTTGAAGCCCCTCGGATTTTTTCCGAAGGGCTTTTTTCTGTTCAGGGGGCAAAAAGGGGGCTGAGATTATGGTATAATAGACAAAAACACTTGTATTAGAAAGAAACTATGTCTAAAGAAATTGATATTGAGTATTACCACCAACTAGCACTGCAAAAGCAGAAGGAACATCGTAAAGTGTTAGCTAATCTAAAGAAAAAACCTCCTAAAAACTTAGATAAGATTGCGCAGCAGATTCACCAAGAAGTCTTTGCTGAGATTGATTGCACCGCCTGTGCCAACTGTTGCAAGACTTTGGGACCAGACTTTAAAGAGGCAGACATCACCCGTATCGCTAAGTACTTTAAGATGAAATTACCAGCCTTTGAAGCAGAGTTTTTACAAGTTGATGAAGATGGGGACAAGGTTTTCAAATCCATGCCCTGCCCCTTTCTAGGAGGAGATAATCTCTGCTCCATCTATGACGTTCGTCCCAAGGCCTGTCGTGAATTCCCCCATACAGATCGTAAAAAAATCTATCAAATTAATCATTTGACGATTAAGAACACCTTGACCTGTCCTGCAGCCTATCTCTTTGTGGAGAAATTAAAGGATAAGTTATAGAAATTTACACCTTTAAATCTTGTACAAAGATTCTAGGGCGGAAGTATCAGATATCTGATAGACTATAGATAGAATTGAACGCGGGCTAAAAGCTGTTCGAAAAAGAGAAAATTTCCTAGGACTAGAAGGTCCATTGTCAATTTTCCTATTTTAACTTTGCTTTTAACGACCTTTGTATCTTGTGGAGGTAAGAAGAAATGAATATGATGCATCAATTCAATCAAACCATGGATTATTTGGAGCAGCAGCTGATTGGAGAAGTTGATATGAAAAGATTTCAGCAGCTATCTGGCTATTCTTATCCTCTCTTTAGTAGACTCTTTTCTATCCTTGCTGATATGACCTTGGCAGAATATTTGCGCAATCGCAGGTTGTCAGAAGCAGTGACAGACTTACGGGAAAGCACTGACAAAATCATTGACATAGCACTGAAATACGGCTATGAGTCTGCGGATACCTTCAGCTCAGCCTTCAAGAAATTCCATGGTGCAACTCCCTCAGAAGTTCGAAATGGAAAACCTTATCGGATCTTTCCTATACTTCAATTATCCTTAAAGATTACAGGAGGAAAGAACATGGATATCAAGATTCAAAAGAAGCCTGCATTTATCGTGGCAGGTGTCCTATTGGAAGCTATTGACAATAGCAAATGCCCGTCTGCTTGGGAGAATCTCTATAACAATCACAGCATTGCAAACCTAGAAAGTTTGGGTAGTGGCCAATCTTTTGGCGTCTGCTCGGATGTCAAAGAAGGCGAAATCATCAACTATATGGCTGCTTATGATGTGACGGATAAAACTAAAGCAGAAGAACTAGGTCTGTCCATCAAAGATATCCCAGCCGCTGAATATGCTATCGTACCAGTCAAAGGGGCTATACCAGCTAGCATCCACCATGCTTGGAAATACGTCTTAGAGGTCTTTTTTCCAGAAACTGGCTATCGCCACTCAGGCTCACCAGACTTCGAAGTCTATACCGAAGGTGATATGTCGTCACCTGACTATCAAATGGAACTCTGGATACCAGTGATTAAGGACTAGAACATTTTCTGATTTTTTATAAAGATGCAAACCTAACTCTGTAGAAAGAATCTCTACAGAGTTTTTAATTGTTGACATTCATGTCTGTAAACAAACAAACCATATTCTTTGTTTGGATTTTATGGGGCATGCGAATAGTTTTCTCGGTATAATAGTCCCATAGAAGATAAGGAGGCATAAATATGCAGATGTATTTTGGAGATGTGTCGCTTTGCTATAGCTATTCATTGGCTATGGCACTGGATACCTATGGTTATGACTTTAAAGCAGAGTTTTTAGAGGCAATCATGGTGATGGGAAATGGCGCTAGTATCGTAAAGGAAGATGAACAACACCCTCTAGTATTTTTTGATAATGGTATGCCAGATCTTTCTATCTCTCATTCTTTAAAAATACTTGGATTTGACTATGAGGATTTCTATCTAAAGAATGGAGCAGAAGTAGATTTGGAAGAGATTAAAAGAAAGTTGGAAACCTTTCTGTTCAATGGACCTGTCGTACTGGGCCCTCTTGATATGGGCCATCTGACCTACAACCCCAATCACACAATCCTTTATGGTGTGGATCATTTTGTAACCGTGTATGGTATTGATGAGCAGTACCTTTATTTGCATGATCCAGCTGGTTTTGCCTGTATGAAGGTTGCTTTTAATGACATACTAGAAGCCTGGAAGGCAGAGGCTATTGACTATAAGCGTGGAGCCTACTCCATGTGGGGAAATTATAAGAAGGTCAAGAGTCCTAGTCAGACTGAAATCTATCAAGAAACAGCAAGGATTATGAAGAAACGATATTTGAATGGCCAAAACGGTGTTTTGGAATGTTATGCAAAAGCAGTTGCTGAAAACGGCTTAAATACAGAACAAAAACAATTGCATCAGTATTTCAGCTTCAAACTTGCGGCTGTTCGAAATCTCTACCTCAGTAAGTTCTTAAAAGATCATAATCCAGAAGGGGCAAGATTAAAAGAAGAATTGGCTACTCTATTTAGCCAAGCCCACCTTTCATGTTTAAAAGAAGATTACCAAGAACTGTCCCACTTGCTCTATCAGATAGCAGAATTGGACGGTCTCTTTAAAGATTTATATGTAAAGTAGTGACTATAAGCATAAAAAATAGTTAGTAAAAGCAGTTTTTCGTAAAATGAAGAACTGCTTTTTGATTATGGTATAATGAAGTGAGGAAATATCTTATTCTACTTGAAAATGAAGGGAGAACGCCTATGCCTAGACCAAAAACAAAAGAGGAGCTAGTGCTAGCCTCTAAGGAAAACTATGAAAAGCTCAATCACTTTATATCTAAATTAAGTGAAGAGGAACTACAGACTCCTTTTGATTTTTCAAAAGATCAAAAGAAAAAAGAAGCTCACTGGAAAAGAGATAAAAATCTAAGAGATGTTCTGATCCATCTCTATGAATGGCATCAGTTACTTTTGACCTGGGTACATTCTAATCAAAAGGGACATGAAAGACCTTTTCTCCCTGAACCTTATAATTGGAAAACTTATGGGGAAATGAATGTCGCTATTTGGAAGAAGCACCAGAAAACGACCTTAGAAGAAGCGACCAAGCTCCTCAATCAATCGCATGGAGAGGTTTTAGAGTTGATGGAAGGCTTCAGCAATGACCAACTCTTTACCAAAGGTGTCTATAAGTGGACGGGTGGGACAAGTCTAGGCTCCTACTTTGTGAGTGCCACTTCCAGTCACTATGATTGGGCTCTGAAAAAACTCAAAGCTCATCAGAAAAATTGTAAGAAACGTTAATTGAAGAGTTTATGAAGGTTGGAAAATCTTCTTCTAAGCTTCGAATAGCTTCATTCTCGTGATTTTTGAGCTCTTCTAGCTTTAGAATCCTTCAAAAATTAAAATTTAAAGCTGTCATAGACTTAGAATAGATCTAAAAAATATATACAAATTCAATTCTAAACTTAGAATTGAATTTATATTAAAGTGATTATACTGTTCGATACTTAGAATGACTTGATTCTGAGAAATGTTGACTAGAAAATGGATCGAATGGCTTTTTTCTGATATAGGATGATAGATAGATGGGTGAGATGATGAACATACAAAAAGAGAAAGTTAGAAAAGAGTTGGTGTTCCTCTGTTTGGGAGAGTTCACAGCCGTCCTATCTATTTGGTTTTGTTTTTTCCTTTTGAAAAATCGGCTTGGTGATGTGAATAGTCTAGTAACCATTCTCTATCCACTGTCTTTACTGACATTTATTTTGCTTCAAGGTTCAATCTATTGGGCGATTTTGATTAGAAGACTCTTTAAACCTCAGTTCGGAAGCGCTAGTGTCCCCAAACTATATGGTGGTTTCAGAATACTAGACCTTGTTTTACTTATTTCAGGCTTTCCTTTTATTGTATGGAATACACAGAGTTTCCAAGTGGCTACTATAGCCACACTAATACAGCTTTTTGCCCTTATCGAATGGCTAAATTACTACCTCGTACGCCTATCTTATAGTTTGAACCCACTTGTTTTATGGAAACGAATTACTAAGGGAAAACTTGAAAAAAGCAGAATAGCCAAGGAGTTGGGGTAAGGGAGTGTAGCAATGGAGAGTTTAAGTTATTCAAACAATGTTACCTTCAAATTTTCATTTATACCATAATGTTCTTAATGAATATACAGGAAGAAAACTAACTACCCTACAAATTTCTACTCTTAGAAAATTTTTTGCTTCCAAAGGATTTTTTCAAGTATTGAAAATGAGGTTACTAATTGAGCGAAAGAACGTAAGTTTGATGTCATCACTATGCAAAATTTTACCAACTTTCAAACTTGAATTGTTTTTTTGTTTCCAGTGTTTTCGTGATATAATATTATCAGAATAAATTATTGGAGAATTTGAATGAGAAACGATATTCAACCGGCCTTACAAACAGTTAAATCTTATTTTGAAAAATCAGAATTTTACATTCCTAGCTATCAGAGACCCTATGCTTGGCAAGTACCACAATGTGAACAACTCATTGAAGATATTAATCTTCATATGGAAAATTTCGATGATAGTTCCCAAGATAATTATTTTTTTGGAGCAGTTCTCATTGCTCAAGAAACTGGAGAAGAGCATGAAGTAACTTTGATTGATGGTCAGCAAAGAACAACGACATTTATGTTACTTCTTAAGGCAATCTTATTGAAGATTGATAAGGAGCTTGAACTTCAACCGACTCTAGATACTGATGCACGCAGATTGGTGAAACGTCTTAATGGTCTTAAAGAGCAGATTGTTACAATGCTTTTCAATGTTTCAGATGACGAAAAAGATGATTTTGTTGATGGATTGTATTATCCTAGTGAGGATAGGATAAAGTATCTAAATCATTCAATCTCAGAAAAATATGCTAGTGAGATGACTACTATCTTGTTAGGTAGAGATTTCACTTCGATTAAAGCGAAAGTTTATCAAATTTATCGTCGTCAAAAAGATAATCGTTATACAAATTATTATAAAAACTTTAGATATTTTTATAATATGTCTGATGATTTGAATGTTTTTAAACTCATCAATTTTGCTAATCATTTTATTGATAACTGCCAAGTGATCACCATTACAAGTTATAATACCGATCAAGCAATAAATATTTTCAATTCTTTAAATGGGACTGGTGTCCCATTGACCCCAATTGAAGTAATCGTATCTAAGACCACTGCAAATGCATCAGATAGGAAAAACTTCGAAAAAAATTGGCAAGAGATTGTACAACTTACCGATTCATCTCGATTAGACTTAAATGCGTTAATTACTCATTATATTTTCGTAAAACTTTCAGAACAAAACGGAGCTGATCGAAGAAATCCTGGTATTAGAGCCTTTTTCTCAAAAAATAAGCATCTATTGAATGAAGATACTCTGTTTACTTCTGATCTAAATACAATCATAAACAATTTTGAACGAGTATCTGATACTATCAATGGTCAATTGATAAACAAATTAAACGGTAATTTAAGACCTTTTGTTAGTAGTTATCTATTTTTCAGACAAGACAACGCATATCTAGGATACTTACTTAGACTTGGAGTTTTGATTGAATTATCTGAACTCTCGTATAGCCATAAACTCTTTAAAGGCTTCTTAGAAGAAATAAATTTGTTGTATAGTCAAGTCGATTCAATTTCAATCGACGAACTTATTTCAAAAATAAGAAACCATATTCATGACAATTTTATTTATGAAGATGTTAAACAAACTTTGACTGAAAGTGGTGTTTCAAATTCGATTCTTTACGTAAATGAATTCTTATTTGCATTGGAAAAAGGTATTGACTTTAATTTAGATGGGAATATTGATATTGAACATATTATGCCACAAAGTGGTTTAAATAGAGAAAATATTATGTCAGATGCTGGATTAGAGAGTCAAGAAGAATTCAGGGATTATGCTGAAAAAATTGGTAATAAGATACTCCTAGAAGCTGATATTAATCGAAGTATAAAAAATGCTTGGTTTAGGAGTAAGAGAAAAAATACAATCACAAGTGGCTGTGGCTATATAGGAAGTAAGTTCCCAATAGCTAAATCCTTAGTTAATTATGTAAATGATACTTGGACTAAAACTGACATTGAATTGGCAACAGAAAAAGCTGCAAAACGAATTGCTGATTTTATTTTTGAATAAACTAGAACGATAGAATTAAGAGGTAAGTTTTAATTATGTCATTAAATCAAGTTACTTTAGAAATTCCATTAAATATTCAGAAAGGATTAGATTCTGGAATTGATGAGTTGTTTGAACTTGTATATGATTATACAATTCAATTTGCTAAAGTAAATGGGTTTGAAACTGATACTATCTCAGAAGTACCAGAAAAAAATAAAGTTATTAACTTGATGGATTATCTGAACTTTCAAAAAACAATATATCGTTCTGATGAAGTATGATATATTGAAAGATAAATTTACTGATTCAGAAAGGAAACTCAATGCCCTACAAATTTCTACTCTTCGATCTTGACCACACCTTGCTTGATTTTGATGCTGCTGAGAATGTAGCTTTGACACAACTTCTAAAAGAAGAAGGAGTTGCGGATATCCAAGCCTATAAAGACTATTACGTTCCTATGAACAAGGCTCTCTGGAAGGACTTGGAGCAAAAGAAAATCAGTAAACAAGATTTGGTTAACACGCGCTTTTCTCGTTTATTTGCCCATTTTGAACAGGAAAAAGACGGTAGGTTACTTGCTCAGCGTTACCAGTTTTTTCTAGCCCAGCAAGGACAAACACTTTCGGGTGCTCATGAACTCTTGGACAGCCTCATCGAACGTGATTATGATTTGTACGCTGCGACAAATGGCATTACTGCTATTCAGACAGGTCGTTTGGCTGAATCAGGTCTTGCTCCCTATTTCAACCAAGTCTTTATCTCTGAACAGTTGCAAACACAAAAACCTGATGCACTATTCTATGAAAAAATCGGTCAGCAGATTGCAGGATTTGATAAAGAAAAGACGCTGATGATTGGAGATTCCTTAACTGCCGACATTCAAGGTGGTAATAATGCTGGAATTGATACTATCTGGTACAATCCCTATCACCTCGAAAATCACACACAACTCCAACCAACTTATGAAGTCCATTCTTACCAAGACTTACTAGATTGTTTGGATGCTATGTAGTGCTTTTCCTAAGAGGTGTTGATATGGAAATTAAAGTCATTGAAGAGATTGATAACTTACTAAATCTCATCGAGCAGTATCAGTTAAAAGGTGTGGTTGCTCAAGTAAATTCGTTAAAAAAGTTAAAGTATATCTTAAGCAATCATATAGAGTTAAGTACTCGAGAGAAGATGAATATCCACTATTCACTCTTTCTCCCTAGGGGTGGTTTATCTGAACTCTACTATATGGACGCTAATCGTGAACGGATGATGTCTGTAAATAAACAACTTTCCTATGCTATTGATACAATCGAAAAGTTTTTAATGGATGATTGATACTGTAAATACTAATGTCAAATAATAGGGTCAATAACAGTATATATAAGAACTGTAAAAAGTGGTTTAGATAGCCACTTTTTGCTATAATAGAGGCAGTAAAAACGAAGGAGTCGGCGATGCAACACTCATCATGGCATGCTTTGATTAAGGAGCAATTACCTGAAGGTTATTTTGGGAAAATCAATCAATTTATGGAACAGGTCTATGCTCAGGCTACTGTTTATCCACCTAAGGAAAAAGTTTTTCAGGCTCTCTTGACTACACCGCTTGAAGAGGTTAAGGTGGTGATTCTGGGGCAGGATCCTTATCATGGACCTGGTCAGGCGCAGGGCTTGAGTTTTTCTGTACCCGATGCTATTCCAGCTCCGCCATCCTTGCAAAATATCTTGAAAGAATTAGCAGATGATGTTGGAGTTAAGGAATCCCATGATTTGACAGCTTGGGCTGATCAAGGAGTCTTACTTCTCAATGCTTGCTTGACAGTTCCTGCTGGGCAAGCCAATGGTCATGCTGGGCAGATATGGGAGCCTTTTACGGATGCTGTTATTCGGGTTGTAAATAATCTAGACAGACCTGTAGTCTTTGTGCTCTGGGGTGCTTATGCACGCAAGAAGAAGGCCTTGGTTACCAATCCTCACCACTTGATTATCGAATCAGCTCATCCTAGTCCTTTATCGGTTTATAGAGGATTTTGGGGTTCTAAGCCTTTTTCCAAGGCCAATGCATTCTTAAAAGAGACAGGACAAGAGCCAATCGATTGGCTTAGATAAGGAGAGAATATGCCTCAGTTAGCGACGATTTGCTACATTGATAACGGAAAAGAACTGCTCATGCTCCATCGTAATAAGAAGCCTAATGATGTCCATGAAGGCAAATGGATTGGTGTGGGGGGTAAGCTGGAGCGAGGGGAGACTCCTCAGGAATGCGCTGCGCGTGAAATCCTAGAAGAAACAGGTCTCAAAGCCAAGCCAGTTCTAAAAGGCGTCATCACTTTTCCAGAATTCACGCCAGATTTAGACTGGTACACCTATGTTTTTAAGGTGACAGAGTTTGAGGGTGACTTGATTGACTGCAATGAGGGGACCTTAGAATGGGTTCCCTATGATGAGGTCTTGAGCAAGCCGACTTGGGAAGGTGACCACACCTTTGTTGAGTGGCTCTTAGAGGATAAACCCTTCTTTTCAGCCAAGTTTGTTTATGATGGGGATAAATTGTTGGATACCCAAGTTGATTTCTATGAATAAAGGAGAAAGCAGATGCTACTTATCAAAAATGGTCGTGTAATGGATCCCAAGTCTGGTTTGGATCAAGTGTGTGATGTTTTAGTGCAAGATGGGAAAATTGTCAAAATAGCTGCCGAAATCAAGGAAGAAGGAGCAGAGCTAATTGATGCTACTGGTCTTGTAGTTGCACCTGGACTAGTCGATATCCATGTTCATTTCCGTGAACCTGGTCAGACCCACAAGGAAGACATCCATACTGGGGCACTAGCGGCTGCTGCAGGTGGTTTTACAACGGTTGTTATGATGGCTAATACAAGTCCAACCATTTCGGACGTAGAAACTTTGCAAGAAGTTCTTCAGTCAGCTGCCAAGGAAAAAATCAATGTCAAGACAGTTGCGACTATTACCAAGAACTTTAATGGCCAAGACTTGACAGACTTTAAGGCGCTTTTAGAAGCTGGAGCCGTTGGTTTTTCAGATGATGGAATTCCGCTTGAGAGCAGTAAAGTGGTCAAGGAAGCCATGGAAGAAGCTAAAAAACTTAATACTTTTATTAGTCTTCATGAGGAAGATCCAGGTTTGAATGGGATTCTTGGATTTAACGAAAACATTGCTAAGAAACATTTTCATATCTGTGGAGCGACAGGGGTGGCTGAGTATGCAATGATTGCGCGTGATGTTATGATTGCCTATGCAAGCAAGGCCCATGTTCACATCCAGCATTTGTCTAAGGAAGAAAGTGTCAAGGTGGTGGAATTTGCTCAAGGTTTGGGAGCGCAAGTCACAGCAGAAGTAGCACCACAACATTTCTCTAAGACAGAAGCTCTTCTTTTAACTCAAGGAAGCAATGCCAAAATGAATCCTCCGCTTCGTTTGGAATCAGATCGTCGTGCTGTTATCGAAGGTCTCAAGTCAGGTGTTATCACAGTTATCGCAACGGACCACGCGCCTCACCATGCAGATGAGAAAAATGTTGAAGATATCACCAAAGCGCCGTCTGGTATGACTGGCTTGGAAACCTCTCTATCTCTCGGCTTGACTTATTTGGTGGAAGCTGGTGAGCTAAGCTTAATGGAATTGCTAGAAAAAATGACTGTCAATCCAGCCAAGCTTTACAACTTTGAAGCAGGTTACTTGGCTGAGAATGGTCCAGCAGATATCACTATCTTTGATGCCAAGGCTGATCGTACTATTGGTCCAAACTTCGCTTCAAAATCAGCTAATTCTCCATTTATTGGGGAAACTTTAAAAGGGCAGGTCAAATATACTATCTGTAAGGGACAAATCGTCTACAAAAACTAGATGGGATTCTGCTCTATAAACTATAAGAATAGAGAGCGTATATGTATCCAACCCATCAATTTAAAGACAAATTTGTCTTATTTCTTAAGATATTTTTCCCTATCCTGATTTATCAGTTTGCTAATTATTCTGCCTCTTTTGTCGATACAACCATGACGGGGCAGTACAATACCATGGATTTGGCTGGCGTTTCAACTGCAACGAGTCTATGGAATCCTTTCTTTACTTTTTTAACAGGGATTGTTTCGGCCATGGTTCCCATCATAGGCCATCATCTGGGACGAGGCAAAAAGGAAGAAGTGGCATCTGACTTTTACCAATTTATCTACTTGGCTTTCGGACTGTCTTTGGTCTTGCTTGGAATGGTAGTATTCTTAGCACCGCCTGTCTTAAACCATATCGGACTAGAAGCTCAAGTGGCGGCAGTTGCAGTTTCCTATCTTTGGTACCTGTCTATTGGAATTATTCCCTTGTTGCTGTTCAGTGTCATTCGCTCTTTGTTGGATTCTCTTGGATTGACCAAGCTATCTATGTACCTCATGCTCCTATTACTTCCGCTCAATAGTGGTTTTAACTATCTCTTGATATATGGAGCTTTCGGTTTCCCTGAGCTTGGTGGCGCAGGAGCAGGACTAGGAACTTCACTAGCCTATTGGGTTTTATTGGGGATTTCTATTCTTGTTTTATTCAAACAAGAAAGGTTAAAAGCGTTACATCTTGAAAAACGCATTCCACTAAATATAGATAAAATCAAGGAAGGTGTTCGATTAGGTCTACCAATCGGGGGAACCGTATTTGCTGAAGTAGCCATTTTCTCCGTGGTTGGACTAATCATGGCTAAGTTTTCATCGCTCATCATTGCCAGTCACCAGTCAGCTATGAATTTTTCGAGTCTCATGTATGCTTTTCCTATGAGTATTTCCTCTGCTATGGCGATTGTTGTGTCTTACGAGGTGGGGGCCAAACGTTTTGAGGATGCAAAAATCTATGCTCGTCTGGGGAGAGTAACCGCCCTTATTTTTGCAGGTCTTACCCTATCTTTTCTCTACATTTTTAGAGATCGTGTAGCAAGTCTATATGGGAATGACTCTCAGTTCATTGAAACAACTGCTGTATTTCTAACCTACAGTCTCTTTTTCCAGCTAGCTGATACCTTTGCGGCTCCGCTCCAAGGAATTTTAAGAGGGTATAAGGACACTATCGTTCCTTTCTATCTTGGCTTAATCGGATATTGGGGAGTAGCGATACCACTAGGATATCTACTAGATCAAGTAACTGACTTAGGGGCATTTGCCTACTGGATTGGGTTAATTGCCAGCTTGATTGTTTCTGGTTGTTTGTATCAATGGCGTCTGAAAACCGTAATGAAAAGATTGAGCTAATTTTTGGAAAATATCCTGAAAAAGCACTTTGTGAAAAAATACTCTAACTAGAGAGAATCCCTGTTTTAACAGGGGTTTATTTTTTTATATTGTGAATTTTTATTAGCCATATACTTTGACAGCGTATACTAAAAAAGGTAAAATAGTAAGGTAAGTACAAAGTTAGAAAGGCAAGATTATGTCAACTTTAGATAAGAATCTTTTGCTAGAGATGTTCCGTAAGATGGAAGAAATCCGTCGCATGGACTTAAAAATTGCTCAGTTAGTGAAAAAGGGGAAAGTTCCCGGTATGACTCACTTTTCTGTCGGAGAGGAAGCTGCTAACGTTGGAGCGATGCTGGCTCTTAATCCAGATGATCTGATTACCTCAAATCACCGTGGACACGGGCAAGCTATTGCTAAGGGGATTGACCTCAACGGAATGATGGCTGAAATCCTCGGGAAATACACTGGAACCTGTAAAGGAAAAGGTGGTTCTATGCACATCGCTGACCTGGATGCTGGGAACCTCGGTGCCAATGGTATCGTTGGTGGTGGTATGGGTATCGCTGTCGGTGCAGCCCTCAGTCAGCAAATGCAACATACTGGGAAAATCGTTGTTTGTTTCTTTGGAGATGGGGCGACCAACGAAGGTGTTTTCCACGAAGCAGTGAACATGGCTTCTATTTGGAAACTTCCTGTTATTTTCTACTGCATTAACAACGGTTATGGGATTTCTGCGGATATCAAGAAAATGACCAATGTGGAGCATATCCATCAACGTAGTGCGGCATATGGAATTCCTGGAATGTTTATCGAAGATGGGAACAACGTCATCGATGTCTATGAAGGATTTAAGAAAGCTGTAGATCATGTTCGTGGTGGCAATGGCCCAGTCTTGATCGAAAGTGTAACCTATCGCTGGCTTGGTCACTCATCATCTGATCCTGGTAAATATCGTACGCGCGAAGAAGTGGAATTGTGGAAACAAAAAGACCCAATCGAAAACCTTCGCAAATACCTCATTGAAAACAATATTGCAAGTGCAGAAGAATTGGAAGAAATTCAAGCACAAGTCAAGGAAGCAGTAGAAGCTTCTGTTAAATTTGCAGAGGAAAGCCCATTCCCACCACTAGAATCAGCATTTGAAGATATTTACGCAGACTAAGGAGAAAGAGATAAAAATGGAAACAAAAACAATGTCCTTCCGTGACACCATTATCCTTGCTATGTCTGAGGAAATGCGTCGCGATGAAAATGTATTCTTGATGGGAGAAGACGTCGGTGTCTTCGGAGGAGACTTCGGAACTTCTGTCGGAATGCTCGAAGAATTTGGTCCAGAACGTATCCGTGACTGTCCGATTTCTGAAGCTGCCATCTCTGGAGCAGCAGCAGGAGCAGCCATGACAGGACTTCGTCCAATCGTCGATATGACCTTCATGGACTTCTCGGTCATTGCCATGGACAATATCGTCAACCAAGCTGCTAAAACACGTTATATGTTTGGTGGGAAAGGTCAGGTTCCAATGACTGTACGTTGTGCAGCTGGTAACGGAGTTGGTTCTGCAGCTCAGCACTCTCAGTCTCTAGAGTCTTGGTTTACACACATCCCAGGTCTTAAGGTTGTAGCTCCAGGTACACCTGCTGACATGAAAGGACTTCTCAAGTCTTCTATCCGTGATAACAACCCTGTTATCATCCTTGAATACAAGTCAGAATTTAACCAAAAAGGGGAAGTGCCAGTTGATCCAGACTATACAATCCCACTTGGGGTTGGGGAAATCAAACGCGAAGGTACAGATGTAACAGTCGTTACTTATGGAAAAATGCTTCGCCGTGTGGTTCAAGCTGCTGAAGAATTAGCAGAAGAGGGAATTTCAGTTGAAATTGTGGACCCACGTACCCTCGTTCCACTTGATAAGGATATCATCATTAACTCAGTGAAGAAGACTGGTAAGGTCGTTCTGGTCAACGACGCCCACAAAACAAGTGGCTATATCGGAGAGATTTCAGCTATTATTTCAGAATCAGAAGCATTTGATTATCTAGACGCACCAATCCGCCGTTGCGCCGGAGAAGATGTGCCAATGCCTTACGCGCAAAACCTTGAAAATGCAATGATTCCAACAGTTGAAAGCATCAAAGATACAATCCGTAAGACATATAACAAAGAATAATACATAATATAAGTTATGTAAATAAAATAAAAAAGACGAGAAACTTTGTATCTTTTAGGTGCAGAACTCTTTTCGTCCTTAATATCTTAGTATAGAATTGGAGAGGTCATGGCTGATGACAAGCTAAGAGCGACTCCTGCGGCTAGAAAGTTAGCGGATGATCTAGGAATCAACCTCTACGACGTTTCTGGCTCAGGTGCAAACGGTCGTGTCCACAAAGAAGACGTGGAAACTTATAAAGACACAAACGTGGTTCGCATTTCGCCACTTGCAAAACGAATTGCCCTCGAACATAACATTGCTTGGCAGGAAATCCAAGGAACGGGTCATCGTGGTAAGATCATGAAGAAGGACGTTTTGGCCTTGCTTCCTGAAAATATCGAAAACGACACCATCAAGTCTCCTGCTCAAATCGAAAAAGTGGAAGAAGTTCCAGACAATATCACTCCTTATGGTGAGATTGAGCGTATTCCAATGACACCAATGCGTAAGGTTATCGCGCAACGTATGGTTGAATCTTACCTAACTGCGCCAACTTTCACACTCAACTATGAAGTTGATATGACTGAAATGCTGGCCCTTCGTAAGAAGGTTCTTGATCCGATTATGGAAGCGACTGGTAAGAAGACTACTGTAACAGACCTTCTTTCACTCGCTGTTGTGAAAACATTGATGAAACACCCATACATCAACGCTTCATTGACAGAAGACGGCAAGACCATTATCACTCATAACTATGTCAACCTTGCGATGGCGGTTGGTATGGATAACGGTCTAATGACACCAGTTGTTTACAATGCTGAAAAAATGAGCTTGTCAGAGTTAGTAGTAGCCTTTAAAGACGTGATTGGTCGTACCTTGGATGGCAAATTGGCTCCAAGTGAGTTACAAAACTCAACCTTCACAATTAGTAACTTGGGAATGTTTGGTGTTCAGTCCTTTGGTCCGATTATTAACCAACCCAACTCAGCAATCCTCGGGGTAAGCTCAACAGTCGAGAAACCTGTAGTTGTCAATGGTGAGATTGTTATCCGACCAATCATGAGCCTTGGTTTAACTATTGACCACCGTGTTGTAGATGGTATGGCTGGTGCTAAGTTTATGAAAGACTTGAAAGCCTTGATTGAGAATCCGATCTCAATGTTGGTTTAAGTCAGCTATTGTTATTTTAGAGATTTAGAAGGAAGTAAGACATGGCCTTAGAAGTAATTATGCCAAAAGCCGGCGTAGATATGACAGAAGGACAAATTGTCCAATGGAATAAAAAAGTCGGTGAATTTGTAAAAGAAGGAGAAATCCTTTTGGAAATCATGACTGACAAAGTCAGCATGGAATTGGAAGCCGAAGAAGATGGATACTTGATTGCCATCCTTAAAGGAGATGGTGAAACTGTTCCAGTAACTGAAGTTATCGGTTACCTTGGAGAAGAAGGGGAAAACATCCCAACAGCTGGCGCAGCTGCGCCAGAATCAAAACCTGCACCTGCAGCTAGTGCCTCAAACGACGATGGTAAGAGCGATGATGCCTTTGATATCGTTGTGATTGGTGGAGGTCCTGCTGGTTATGTTGCAGCCATTAAAGTTGCCCAACTCGGTGGGAAGGTTGCCCTTGTTGAGAAATCTGAACTCGGTGGAACGTGTTTGAACCGTGGCTGTATCCCAACGAAGACCTACCTTCACAATGCTGAAATCATCGAAAATATCGGTCATGCAGCAAACCGAGGTATCGTCATCGAAAATCCAAACTTCACTGTAGATATGGATAAACTTTTAGAGACAAAATCTAAGGTTGTCAATACTTTGGTTGGTGGCGTTGCGGGTCTTCTTCGCAGCTACGGAGTTACAGTTCATAAGGGTGTTGGTACTATCACTAAAGATAAGAATGTCTTGGTAAATGGTTCTGAATTGCTTGAAACCAAGAAAATTATCCTTGCTGGTGGTTCAAAAGTCAGCAAGATTAACGTTCCTGGTATGGAATCTCCACTTGTGATGACCAGCGATGATATTCTTGAAATGAACGAAGTTCCAGAAAGCCTCGTAATCATCGGTGGTGGGGTTGTCGGTATCGAACTCGGCCAAGCATTCATGACATTTGGTTCAAAAGTAACTGTTATCGAAATGATGGACCGTATCGTTCCAGCTATGGATGCGGAAGTTTCTAAGAATCTTCGCTTGATTTTGGAACGTAAAGGTATGACTATCTTGACAGGTACAAAATTGCAAGAAATCATCGAGGAAAATGGTCAACTTCGTATCAAGGTTGAAGGAAAAGACGATATCATTGCAAATAAAGCTCTTCTTTCAATCGGTCGTGTACCAGACCTTGAAGGAATTGGCGATGTTGAGTTTGAATTGGATCGTGGTCGTATTAAGGTCAATGAGTACATGGAAACTTCTGTTCCTGGAATCTACGCACCAGGTGACATCAACGGTACTAAAATGTTGGCGCACGCAGCCTTCCGTATGGGGGAAGTTGCTGCTGAAAATGCCCTCAAAGGAAACCATGCTGTTGCTAAATTGAACTTGACTCCAGCAGCTATCTACACTCTCCCTGAAGTAGCAGCAGTAGGTCTGACTGAAGAACAAGCACGTGAGAAATACGATGTTGCAATCGGTAAATTCAACTTTGCAGCCAACGGTCGTGCCATTGCATCTGATGCTGCTCAAGGTTTCGTAAAAGTTATCGCTGATAAGAAATACGGGGAAATCCTTGGTGTGCACATCATTGGTCCTGCAGCCGCAGAATTGATTAACGAGGCATCAAGCATTATCGAAATGGAAATCACTGTTGAGGAAATGCTGAAGACTATCCACGGACACCCAACCTACTCTGAAGTGATGTACGAAGCATTTGCGGATGTTTTAGGAATGGCCATCCATTCACCTAAGAAAAAATAAAACGAAGATAGACTAGGCTGGAAAGATGTTTTCCAGTCTCTATCGTATAAAGGGATATCATGAAATATATTATCAATCATTCAAACGACACTGCTTTTAATATCGCCTTGGAAGAATATGCCTTTAAACACTTACTAGATGAGGATCAAATCTTCCTTCTTTGGATTAACAAACCTTCTATCATTGTTGGTCGTCACCAGAATACTATTGAAGAGATTAACCGTGATTATGTTCGAGAAAATGGTATTGAGGTGGTCCGCCGTATCAGTGGTGGTGGAGCTGTTTACCACGATTTAAACAACCTCAACTACACCATCATTTCAAAAGAAGATGAAAACAAGGCCTTTGACTTCAAGAGCTTCTCAACTCCAGTCATCAATACCTTGGCTCAACTTGGTGTTAAAGCTGAGTTCACAGGCCGTAATGACTTAGAAATTGACGGTAAGAAATTCTGTGGAAATGCCCAAGCCTATATCAATGGTCGTATCATGCACCACGGTTGCTTGCTCTTTGACGTTGATCTGTCAGTCCTTGCTAACGCCCTCAAGGTTTCAAAAGATAAATTTGAATCAAAAGGTGTGAAATCCGTTCGTGCCCGTGTAACCAATATTGTCAATGAATTACCAGAAAAAATCACAGTTGAAGAATTCCGTGATTTGCTATTGGAATACATGAAAAAAGAGTATCCAGAGATGACTGAATACGTTTTTTCTGAGCAAGAATTAGCGGAAATCAATCGTATCAAGGATACCAAGTTCGGTACTTGGGACTGGAACTACGGTAAATCTCCTGAATTTAACGTCCGTCGTGGTACAAAATTCACCAGTGGTAAGGTTGAAGTTTTTTCCAACGTCATTGAATCAAAAATCCAAGATATCAAGATTTATGGAGACTTCTTTGGTATCGAAGACGTTGCAGCTGTAGAAGATGTCCTTCGTGGTGTAAAATACGAACGCGAAGATGTCCTTAAAGCTCTAGAAACTATTGATATTACACGCTACTTTTCTGGTATTAGCCGTGAAGAAATCGCTGAAGCGGTAGTAGGATAAATCAAAAAAGAAGTTGCTAAAATATGCAACTTCTTTTTTTGTGGTATAGTATACATAATTATAATTATGTATTAATTATAAACTATCCAAAGCATTCTTTTGTTCATCATTAACGATATGGGTATAGAGGTCAGTGACTTGTGTGCTGGCGTGACCTAGCTGGTGACTGACCAAAACTTGCGATTTAGTTGCATCATAGAGCCTAGTTGCTAGGGTATGGCGGAGTTTATGGGGTGTTACACGAACTTTGAAGTCCTCAGAGTACTTTGCGACCATTTTTTCAACACTGGAAGCATCAATCCGATTAGGAACACCTCGGTAGAGTGTCAGAAAGAGCGCTGTATCTGTCTTTTCCGTCTTATAGCGTTGATTCCGAATGGCTAGATAATTCTCTAGATAAGGTTTTGCAAAGGCCGCGACATTGACCGAGTCGCGTTTGCCACCTTTTCGAGTGACATCAATAACCATCATTTTGAGATTGAGGTCTCTTAGATCCAGATTAACAGCTTCAGATAAGCGAACACCAGATGCCAAGAGAAGGGCAATAATTGCTAAATCACGTTCCTTATTTTTATTGAATGACGACAGAGCACGATTTGAGAGCTGTTGTGGATACTCTTGGTCGATATAAGTTAGAAAACCTTCAGTTTCATCACCTAAAAAAAGTTTTTGCTTGATGTTTTCAGCTCTAGCAGCAAGTGTTTCTTTCTTTTTCTTGGTTGAAACTTTCTTCATTACATTGCGATAGAAATAGGGTTCTCCTTGATCATTTTCAACTTCCTCGGTTAGATATTTGTAAAGACTGGAAAGTGCTGATAAAGTTCGATTGATGGTTGTCTGTGAAACGCCTTGTTTGGTTGTATTGGCATTCAGCAAAGGTCGTTCTCGTAGGTATAGGATAAAGGATTCCATGTCTTTTTTAGACATATTTTCCAGGACTGATAAAGGAATGTCAGACATTTTATCAGCATCTGAAATACCAGACTCCAAAACCCAGCTGAAAAATCGATCGTATTCCTTGAGATATTCGTACAAGGTTGTAAAACTGTAGGGCACAGCAAGCTTGGATTGGTAGTATTCCAGAACATACCAGGGCATGATTTGTTTTAGTTTGTCGATTCGTTCCAGTAAAATCTCACGTTTCATGTATTTTCTCCATAATTAAGTCTACTAGTAGTATAGCATAGACTAATATATTTTTCAAGAAAATTATAGTTTTTCGGAAAGATGTTATAAGTGTTTGATGGATTCTAGAAAAAACAAAGACCTGGTTCCACAATCATAAGAAACAGGTCTTTTGTGTGTATGTAATCCGGCAATATGTTTATATTTTAATTTCTCTAAAATATTGCAATTGCCATTTTTGTGTTGCTCGAGCTGTTGTATTTAAATTTGAGCACCAAGGAGGATAAAATCGCATAGACATTTTTCCATTGCTATCTTTTGTCGACAGAATGTTTTTACGAATAGCCACCTCGTTTGGAATAATGAATAGTCCCCTCTTATCATTATCAATGATAACGATTATAAGTTCATTTCCTAAGTCCTCATTGGTATAAGGAATGTTCTTGTTGTTTTGGTCTTTTTTCCAAAAAACTGTAAAATATCCTTCTTTTTTTGGTGTTCTTTTTGCCAAGCGGCATCTTTTATACCCTTGCTCTTCCTTTATCTTGATAAGAATACCTTCGTATTTTTCATTGTATTTTTCTTCAATGAAATCAAAATCACCATAAAAATTATATAAAACATCGAGTATTTTCATTATGATGTATGTCCTCCTTAGCAAATAACTTTTCCAAAGAATAATACTGTTTCCAACAAAATCAGCTACCGACTCTATGCACATCTTTTTTATGTATTACCATATAGCAGGATACCAAGATGATGAAGATTTTAAGCAGGTAGGTTTCGGATCGATTAGTGTCTATGGTTAGCTGAGACAAGACATTAATGATCGAATGTGTCATAACGCAAATCCAGAGATTCTTTGTTTTGTTATAAAGAGCTGAGAGTATGAAAGAATTCGTCAGCAATCCAAATAAAAACGGTAGAATTTGCAGAGTTGCTAGGGAACCATCTATGTAAAAGAACAACAGATGCCAAAGCGCCCAGCTGAAAAAGGTTAGGATTGTTGAGTAAAAATATGGCAACTTTTCTTGTAAAATTGGTTGAAAAACATATCGCCATCCAATCTCTTCTATACCACCAAAGACAATAAATTTGAAGAACATCAAAAATGGGAGATACCAGCTAAATTCTACTATTTTCCCACCAAACATTAGAAAAGAAAAATCAAGGACAATAAGGAAAAAAGATAATAAATAGTGTTTATAACTGGTATGAATGTTAAAAAAATCTTTTACAATCTTTTTAAAATGAATATGAAAATAGTGATTTGCAACAATTGTTCCCCAAAGAGCTGAAGAAATGCCACCTAGAAAGATTCCTAAAATAGATAATAGATTGGAATGAATAGAAAAATGATTCAAGAGAAAGAAAAGGAGACAAACTGATACTAACTGGCTAAATGTGCCTAGCAAATATACCGCAATTGCCTTATTTCTTTTCATTGAGAATCCTTTCAATAATATTTTACGTAAAATAAATTATGTAAACAGAACTTATAACAACAAATCTTTGACTTTTCCAATTTCACTTTTTGGAATCACTAGGTGAATCATATCACCCAGATACATTCTAGTTGAGCCGTTAACGGTTTGACTTTTGCCATTATGGACTTGGGTGGTGATGAGTACGTTATGTGGCAAGTTTAGTTCGTGAACTTGTTTTCCAGCGATCTTATCTGATACAGGGATTTCAATAAGAGTGACTTCTCCTTCGTCTGTTGCTTCTTCTGGTAGCATTTTTTCTAGCATTGCCTCATAGACTGGTGCTCCCTTGAGCAGATCCATGACGATGTAGGCGACCAAGGTTACTAAGCCCAGTGGCATGAGGTTGCGAATGTCCCCTACCATCTCAGTAACGAGTATCATAGCAGTTAAGGGAGCCTTGGAAATTGCCCCAAAGTAGCCACTCATTCCTAAAATGACAAATATAGGAAACTGCTCCTGACTAACAAGCCCAATATTCACACAAATGACACCAACTAGGGCACCGAGTAAGGAACCAAGCGCCAAAATTGGTAGGAAAATTCCTCCTGGGAGGCCACTTCCATAACTAATCATACTCCAAACAAAGCGAATCAAAAAGTAAGCTAATAAAACTTGAAAACTAAAATCTTGCTCAGTTAGGGAAAGAACAAGCTGATTTCCACCACCAAGGATTTGTGGCAAGAAAATCCCGACTGGTATGATGAGGATAAAGGCTAGGATTGGATAATAAGCTTTATCCAAATGGATTTTTTTACCAATCCAGTCATAAACTCGACCAACATTGAGTACAGCTTTCTCATAGAGAAAACCAGAAAGCCCGAGAAAAACTCCCATAAGGAGGTAAATCCAATACTGGTCTAGGGTCATGAGAGGAATGTTGTCTGGCATATCTAGTACGGGTGTTAGGCCAAATATGAGTAGTGAGACAAAGTTTGCTACGAGACTGGCTGCTAGAGTTGAGACCCAGAAAAAGCGTGAAAAATGATGATAGACTTCCTCTACAACAAAGAGGAGACCTGCAATCGGTGCATTAAAGGCAGCGGCTAAGCCTGCGGCAGCACCACTGGCAATCAGGGAGCGTTCCTCTACCGGACTGGATTTGAGCCACTTGGCAATACCTTTTCCACCAACTGCTCCAAGTTGAATACTTGGTCCTTCTCGACCTAGCATAAGGCCACTGGCAATAGCAAGAATCCCTAGAATATATTTTTTCCAGAGGACACTCCACCAGTTGAGAGTCATGAGTCCCTTTAGTTCGGCTTCGACTTGAGGAATTCCTGAACCCTTGATGTCTTTTTCCGACCGAGTTAGTTTCGCACTAAGCCAGCTAACAATTAGATAAAATAGACCAATGATAAAAAGATTGCGCACTAGGTGCGCTTGATCTTGATAGAGGCCTTGTATCAGGTGGAAGCCTTTTTCAATTAAGAAACGAAAAGATCCAACGATGAGCCCGACAACTAGCCCGACGATGATTCCCCGCCCAACTTGGGATAATATGGTACTTGAGGCAAAGGCAAATTCTTTCTTGGATCGGAGTATTTCTGACTGTTCCTCCATAATCATTTCCTCCAACTTAACTTTCTTTATTTGCTACAACCAGTGATTTTATCGGTTCAAAACTGGTTCGGTGAATTGGGGTGACACCTAATTTTTCCAGTCCTTCTAAGTGTTTTGCCGTTCCATATCCTACATTAGCTGTAAAATCATATCCAGGATATTGAACATCATAGCCCTTCATCAATTCATCCCGTGTCACCTTGGCCACTATAGATGCAGCTGCGATCGAGAAAGAGTTTGCATCTCCTTTGATGATGGAGGTTTGTGAAATCGGCAACTCCAGTTTCATGGCATCTATCAAGAGGTGCTCAGGTTGGGGACTGAGCTGGGAGATTGCTTCTTTCATGGCCAGTTTGGTCGCTTCATAGATATTGACTTGATCAATGATCTGATTATCCATGATACCAATACCTATTGCCAAGGCTTGGTCTTGAACGGCTTCATAAATTTCCAGATGTTTCTTTTTGGGGATCTTTTTGCTATCGTTGAGGCCTTTAATCTTACATTTTTTAGGTAAAATAACAGCTGCAGCAACTACAGGGCCAGCCAGAGGACCACGGCCTACCTCGTCAACACCTGCTACCAAGGTCAATCCTTGCTTATACAGTTCCTTTTCATAAGAAAGCATAGTTTCCAAACGAAGGTCCTCATCCAGTTCAGCCTGTATGACTTTTTTACGCTTGTTGATTTCTTTTTGAACTCCAGAACGAGTATCTTTTTCCAGTTCAAGAAAAAGGGGATTATCTAATTCTTTGACAGTGGCAAGAAGTTCTTTAATTTCTTTAATCGTCGTCATCGATGTCGTCCAATGTATCTAAGGTGTAGTTACCGAGTTTTCCATCACGGACTTCCTTGACGAAGAGGCTGTAAAAGCGGTCGTAATCATCTCGGAAACCGAGAGCACGGGTCATATCCATGATGATAACAGGTGCTTCTTCTTCTATCTTCATTTGTTTGAAGCGTTCAGCTAGCTTTTCTGGATAATGTTTTTTGAAATAATTGAGACCAAAAATGGTCACTTCATCCATAGGAAGCAACTGGTCTTTAATGGCTCCAGTCAAGGCTAGTTTCAAAGCAACGGTTTCGTCTTCAAATTTAGGCCAGAGAATCCCTGGTGTGTCTAAAATTTCAAGGTCTTTGTTGGTTTTGAGCCACTGTTGCCCCTTGGTAACACCTGGTTTATTGCCGACAACCGCAATCTTTTTCCCAGCCAAACGGTTCATAAGAGTTGACTTACCGGCGTTTGGAATTCCGATAATCATGGTCCGCAAGGTTTCAATCTTGATACCGCGTTCTTTCTGGCGTGCAATCTTATCAGCCATGAGCTTTTTAGCAGCATCAGTAACAACTTTTACAGTTACTTGCTCTTTGGAGTTGATAGCCAGAGTTTGGATTCCCTGTGATTCAAAGTACTGACGCCATTCTTTGGTCATTGCGGGGTCAGCAAGATCTGCCTTATTCAAAATCAAAAGCTTTGGTTTATCCCCCACAATCTTAGTTAACATAGGATTTTGACTAGATAAAGGTAGCCGAGCATCCACCAAAATCGTCACAAAATCAACAAACTTAAGATTCTCCTGAACTTGTCGCCGAGCCTTAGACATGTGACCCGGAAACCATTGAATAGTAGCCATAATATTTTCCCCTTCCGACTAAAAAAAACGTAGTAAAAACGTTTTCTTTCTTACCATCTATTCTATCATAAATGAGGAACTTTTGCACAGGCTTTGACCACAATAAATGACAAATAGTGTAGGTGCGAAACATCCTTGATGCCAGTCAGGATTTACTTGACTTTTTTTGCTAACAGGTATATACTTAGTGTATACTAATTCGTGGAGGTAGAGCGATGAATACAGTAAAGACTCGGAAGGTAGGGAATTCTCTCACTGTGACTATTCCTAAAAATTTGGGGATGACAGAAGGTCAAGAAATGGTTGTCTACAAAGGGATTGACGGAGTCATTGTCTTAGCTCCAAAACTGAAAGATCCTTTTGATGGGATTACTGATTTGAGAATGACAAATGATTTTGAAGAGGTAAGGTCACTTGATAGCGAAATCTGAGTATATTCCTGAAAAGCAGGATATCATTTGGCTGGACTTTGATCCATCAGTCGGTCGAGAAATCCAGAAACGGCGACCTGCCTTGGTAGTTTCTAGAAGAGAATATGCCTTGCAAACTGGATTTGTAGCTGTCTGTCCTATCACTCACGGCCAACAACATTTGGCAGAAAAAGGCTTGCTCGTTCCTGTCTCGTCGAACAAGGTAGATGGCGCTGTCAATCCATTTCAATTGTATACCTTTGATTTTCGGATGCGTAATGCTCAAAAAATAACAAGAATGGACACGCAGTGTTTTCAGAAAGTCGTCCAACTTTACCAGTACATCTTTGGAGATACATAAATCCTACCATGCATAGACAAGGTAGGATTTTTTCTATATGAGTAACCTATTTAAGAACGGGTGAAGGCAATTAAGGAGAATTCCTCTAATCCAGCTTTCTTGTGCTGATGATAGATGCTCTGCTTGAAGGCATTCTTTTAGAAAATCGCGGACTTGTTCTGGAGCAATCTCAAACTCAAAGGCCTTCATCTTGTAGAAAAAGTCGATGAGATGCTCAGATAAGTAACCATCTGAAAAGGGTACTTCTCCACTTTTTCGATACTCTAGTAAGAGTCGAGAAAATCTGGCTTTATCATCAGGCAAATCACGAAAATAGGAATTAAGAAGTCAAGTCTGCTTCTGCTTTCGTTCAATAGAATCTTGATTTGCAATTCGCTGATCCTTTTCCAGCTCCTTTTGGTTTTGCTTAGCCTTGATAGCCCGTTCGTCTCTATTTTTACCAAAGAGGATTTTCTCCCATTTTCGTTCTTCTTGGGTGAGGGGTTCTGTAAAGCCAAAGTAATCTTGATAAGCGCGTTCTGCAGGTCCCATAGCAAGAATGAGGTTGTCAGCGTATTGCTTGGCGATTTTATCTCTTTTCTTGCGTTCTTTCTCTGCTTGAATCCGTAAATGCTGCTCGTAGTCGATTTTCTCCTTGCCTAGTTTGACAAGGTAGAGTTGGTCATCGGTCTTACCAAGTAAAAAAGGTTTGATACACTTTTCCAGCACTTCTTCCATACGAGCCTTCTTCTTTGGCTCTGCCTTGGTCCAACTTCCGCCTTGAAAGACTTCTAGGAAAAGCTGGTAATCTTTCTCAGGTGCGAATTGATTGCCACGATTGGGTTTGAAAACACCTTTCTCCCAAAACCATTTTAGAAGTCGTTCGTCAAAGTCGCTTTTATTGACCTTGATTTTTTCCTTTTTCTGAGCCTTTCTGGTTAGATTCACAAGTTTTCTGAGAAGCTTGTCTTCCTCTTCGAGTTGCTGGTCAAGGGACAATCGATGAAAATGACGAACACAGTCGCTACCAATCGGAAAGAGGCGTTGGCCTGTAACTCCGTTAAAGAGTTCGTAGGCGTATTTTATGGTATTCCCGCAGACACAATTACTACGACCAATGCCGTTAAAAATCAAGGAAACTTCATTCCATTCCTTGGTAGCTTGATTCCAAGTATCGGCTTTTGAAGCCTGTAAAACCGCATCGTGCAGGGAGTTTCTAACTGGAAGTGTCATGAGGTCTCCTTTCTAGATTATATTTTTACAACTTGAACCTCATCTTTACCTAGTAAAATCAAGTATTTTTCTATGTTTTCAATCGAATAGGCTCGAGATAAAGCCTCTCCATATAGGGCTAACTGACCGCGATAGCGGTCTATGAGTTGACTTGGTTGATCGTAACGGTCTGTCTTGTAGTCAAAAAGAATAATTCTGTCCTCGTAAAGTAGATAGCCGTCCAAGATCCCACGGACAACAAAGTCTTCCTGACTCTTTTGGTCTCGTTTGAGCATGGAGAAAGGTTGCTCGCGGTAGAGATGGTCGGTATTAGCGAGAATCTCCTGACCAAGTGCTGTGTCAAAGAAAGCAAGGATTTTAGAAAGATTGATCCTATCTCTAACAACTGGACTAGTCTGAACTTGTTTGAGAGTTTCTGTCAGGCTAGCAAGTGTTGGTTGCTGACTAAGGTCTATTCTCTGCATGAGTTCGTGAGTAGCACTACCAATTTCAGCTCCAGTTACCTTTTCTTTAGTTGAAAAATCAGGTAAATCAAAGCTGATTTGCTTCTCAGTTGATTGAGTTTGGTTAGTAATTTCTACCCCTTCCATATCCATAACCGGTTCGTAGAATTTCTTGATTTGGCTTGGGGTTTGAACACTTGGTAGTTCAATGGCTGCGCGGTGAAGAGTATTATAAACTTCCACCTCTTTCAGCATTTCCAAAGCTTCTTTGATAGTTTCTGACTGGCGATTGTCTGCTTGAGAGCTATCTTGGAGAGGGCTCTTGTTTTCCAATTGACCAATAGCTTCTCTAGTCAACAGGTCTTCACCAACAAAACGATAGCTAAAGTTGAGATTGTCCTTGGTAAATACTTTACTGATAGCCCAGACCCAATCTTGGAAATTTCTTGCTTGCAGTCTGGTATTGCTATCTAATTTTCCATTGTTTGCTGCTGGGTATTCCTTGGCTTCTAGCTTTTCGCGAGAGCCCTTGCCAACAAGATAGAGCTTTTTCTCAGCCCTTGTCATGGCAACATACAGCAGACGCATCTGCTCTGAATAGCTAGCCAGTTGCAGTTCTTTCTCATTCTGCGTATAGGTCAGGCTAGGAATGGAGAGTTTGATGGTTTTAGGATAGTGTGCTTCCACTGCTCCTGTTTCCACCTTGGCAATGTATTTGACACCAAGCCCATTTTGACGGCTGAGAATGACGTCTGACATCGAGTCTTGCTTGTTGAAGTCCTGATCCATGTTGAGGATAAAGACATAAGGAAACTCCAGTCCTTTGCTCTTGTGAATGGTCAAGAGTTCCACAGCATCTTTAGGCGGTGCGACGGCTACACTTGCGAGATCGTGCTGGGCTTCTAGGACTTGGTCAATCATACGGATAAAACGCGACAAACCCTTAAAATTACTCTTTTCAAACTGGTCAGCTCGTAGCGCTAGGGCATAGAGATTAGCCTGTCTAGCAGGTCCGTTTGGCAAAGCTCCAACATAGTCATAGTAAAAACGGTCGTTGTAAATCTTCCAAATCAAGTCATAGAGGGAGTGTGTTTTGGCATATAAGCGCCAAGAATCCAAGATATCCATGAACTGACTTAGTTTTTCAGCTAGTTCTGTGTGAATTAACTCTTTCTGGCTTGTTGCCTGTTTTTGAGCATTGACCAGTTTCTCATAGAGATTTTCTTGGACCTTATCTTCTACTTTCTGAAGGGACAAGCGTGCCAACTCGTCCTCATCAAAATCAAACATGGGGGACTTCATAAGTGCTACCAAGGCATAGTCTTGCAGAGGATTGTGAATGACGCGCAGGGTGTCCAGCATGACTTGTACTTCTAGGGATTGGAGATAATTGTTTTGCTCGCCGTCTGTTTTAACAGGAATTCCGTACTCAGACAGGGCGAGGAGAATCTGGTCATTTCGACTGCGACTGGAAGTCAAAAGGGCAATTTCTTTGAAGGCAACACCTTTTTCTTGATGAAGCTTCAGGATTTCCTTGATGACCAGACGCATTTCCCCAGTGAGTTTCGTTTCTGTTTGGCTCTCTTCCTCCTCTTGCCCGCTGTCGTCCTTATCATAGAGGAGAAATTCTGCCTTGTTGTCTGGATTGGGAGTCAGTTTGCTATTTGCAAAAACAAGCTGGTGCATGCTATCATAGTTGATTTCGCCGACCTCTTGGTCCATAAGGCGTCCAAAAACATCATTGGTTGCTGATAGCACTTCTGAACTGCTACGGAAATTTTCCTTGAGGAGTATCAACTTACCCTCTTTAGGATTTTGCGCATAGCGTTGAAATTTTTCATTGAAAATTTGGGGATCTGCCTGACGGAAACGGTAGATGGACTGCTTGATATCTCCCACCATAAAGCGATTGTGACCATTCGACAGCAATTCCAGCATCCGTTCTTGAATGTGGTTAGTATCCTGATACTCATCGACCATGACTTCGTGGAATCGTTCCTGATAAGCCTCGCGGACTTGTGGGAAATTCTCTAAAATCTCAATGGTGTAATGACTAATATCAGCGAATTCAAAGGCGTTTTCCTGGCGTTTACGTTCTCGATAAGCCTCCACAAAATCGCTCATAAAGTTTTGGAAGGTCTTAGCTAGATCCCAGGTGTCTACATGATAACGCTCTTGATAGTCGAGAATGGTTATCTGGTCCGCCAGTTGTCCTAGTTTAGAAAACAGGGCCTTTCTCTCATCGTTATAGGCATCAGCCAGTGGCTTTAAATCGACCTTACGACTAGAGTTAGCCAGAGCTCGACCATTTTTCTCCTTCGAGATGGCGACAACACGCGCAAGCACTGCTCGATAAGCCTGGCTATCGGACTCTTGATTTAAGGAGCCAATTTCATCCAGAACCTGTTGAACAGCTTCTAAATAGGCAGCTTTTGGAAACTCCTTGGCATCGTTATCCAGATGATAACGGAAGAAACTTTCCAAGTCCCAAAGCCCCTGCTTGATTTGCTCGGTTTGTTTGTCTTTCTCATTTGCAAAGTCAGCTTCTTCAAACCCTTTGAGAAAAGACTCTTTCACCCATTTTTGTGGACTGCTGGTGGATTGGAGGAAATCATAGATTTTGTAGACTTGCTGGCGCAGACCACGTTCATCCTTGCCTCGTCCAGCAAAGTTTTTCACTAATCGACTAAAGTTCTCTTGATTTTCACCTTGGTAATGCTCTTCAAACACCTGATGAAAAACTTCGTTTTTGAGGATTAACTGTTCACTTTCATTTTGTAGAATACGGAAATTTGGTGCAATATCAATCAGATAGCCATGTTTACCGAGGAACTTTTGTGTGAAAGAGTCCATGGTTCCGATGGCAGCGTTTGGTAGATCTGCTAACTGGCGTCCCAAGTGTTGTTTGAGATCAACATCGTTACTTTCTTGGATTTGTTGGCCGATTTTTTTCTCCAAACGTTCCTTAAGCTCTGTAGCAGCCTTGACGGTAAAGGTCGAGATAAAGAGTTGGCTGATTTCCACACCTCGCGCCAATTGATCAAGAATGCGCTCGGCCATAACAAAGGTCTTCCCTGATCCAGCAGACGCTGAAACAAGGATATTTTGCCCTGCGGTATAAATGGCTTCGATTTGCTCGGCAGTTTTCTTCTGTTCCTTGCTCGAATTCGCTTCTGCTTCTTGCAGTTTTTGAATTTCTTCCTCAGTTAAAAAGGAAATGGGCTTCATCGATTTAACTCCTCTCTCATTTTCTCAAACCAAGCTTGCTTGAGTTTTTCTCCGACCAAACGTTTGCCGTCAGACAACTCTAATTTCTCAAGGAAACGGGCTTGTCCCAAGTGGTAATTTGCTTCAAAACCTGTGATGGATTGGTGTTGCTGGACGTATGGAGCAATACTTCTGCCGTTCTCTGTGTATGGATTGATGGCGAACTGGCCTTCTAAAATCTTTTCAGCAGCCTTCTTGTACAGATGGGCATTATAGTCTAGTAGGAGCTGGAATTCCTCGTCTGTCAGCTGATTGGCCTTGTTTTTGTTATAAAACTCTCCCAAGTGACTGCTTTCTTTCTCTAAAAAGAGTCCCTGGTATTTCATTGACTTGCTGGCTTCTGCTACTGCTCCTGCCAGACTTTTAACAGCTAATAAAGATTGGACAGGTTCAGCCATTTCCAAGTACATAGCACCGAAAAAGTTCTGCTCCCCTTCTCTTTTTAGGGCAGCAAGATAGGTTGGCAGCTGGGAATTAAGGCCATTAAAGAAATTCGGAAACTGGAACTGAGTTAAACTAGACTTGTAGTCTACCACTCCTAACGCTCCATCAGCTTTCAGGCGGTCAATGCGGTCAACCTTGCCTCGCACATGGACACTGCGACCATTATCCAATTGAATAAAGGCTTGATCTTTACCACCAAATGTTGCCTCCTCTTGAATGGTTTCGATAGCTGGATTATGCCGAAGGATGTGGCCCGTAGTTCGTGCGACATCAAGTAGAACTTCCTTGGTAAACTGGGCTTCCAAACTTTCCTGATAAATAGCTTCAAATTCGCGTTCTTGGCTGGTTTCCTTGATAGCTTGCTCCAAACGTTGGTCAAATGGTTTTTCAGCAGGGAGTTTCAAGGCACGTTCAAAAATACGGTGCAAGAAATTCCCGTGACTGCGAGCATCAGGACGTAGGCGCAATTCTTCCTGCAAACCTAAGACATAACGGAGGAAATAACTGTATTCATTGCGGTAAAACTCCGTCAAACCAGACGTAGACAGGTAAAACTCCTTGTCAGCTGGATAGAGAGCCTTCAAGGTCTCTTTCTCTAATGATTTGCTGCTTGGGCTAGTTGGGAGTGCAGGATTTGTAAGACCTTTTTGATCAAGTTTTTTCCCCATCACACGCGCTAGAACCTTGACAAAGGTCACATCTTCTTCATTTTCACTAGAACCCGCCTGCTGATGATAGGAAACGAGACTAGACAAGAGACTGTGATATGAACCCATATCATCCTTAGACAGACTTTTTTGATGAATCTTCTTCTCTAACCGGCTAAATCCAAAACCCACCAGTTCCTGAAGATAGGCTGATTCCTTGCTCTCATTTTCATTAAGAAGACTTGGAGCTGACAAAATCAATTGTTTACGGGCAGCATTGACTAAGGAAAGCATGGTGTAGCGATTTTTCTTGAGGTTTTCACTACTTGCAATCAGTAATTGTGCTCCCTCTTCAGTCGCTTGGTTTAGGCTTTGTCTTTCTTCGTCTGTTAACAGGCTGGTGTTTTGCGCAATTTTTGGTAAATGATCCTGAGTCAGCCCAATGGCATAGACAAAATCAGCCGTTAAGGGCGCAATCAAATCGTAACTCTGCACCAGAACGGTGTCAACAGTTGCTGGAATGGTGCGATACTGGGACAAACTCATTCCAGAATGGAGCAAGGCTAGGAAATCCTCCAGACTAACTTGTGAACCAGCAAAAACCGTCGCAAATTGTTCTAAAACATGGCAGAAGGCTTTCCAAACTTCGGCTTGTCTTTCCTGTTCTAGAGTTTCCATAGTAGCTGTCAAGTCTTGCATCTGCTTGCTTAAAGCAGCATTTTTTAGAAAAGTATTCCACTTTTGCAAGAGATTTTCAGTCTTTTGCTTGCGACTGGCAAATAAGGTTTCAAGTGGCGCCAAAACGCGCAGACGAAGAGAATTTAAACGCTCTAAATCAAATTTTCCGTGGTGGGATTTGGTAAAGGTCTGCTGAAAAGCAGGCAAGCCATTGATACCCAGATAGTGGAGATATTGCTCAAAAGCATCAATATCTGCTTGACTAAGGTCGGTATATAAACCTGTTCTAAGAAGATTAATCAAATCCTCCTGACGGAAACGGTAGCGTTTCAAACGTAAAATAGACTCCACATACTGAGTCAAAGGATGATGAGCCATGGATTCACTTCTACCTAGATAGAAAGGAATCTGATACTGGTCAAAAATGGTTTTCAGTGATAACTGGTAAGATGCCACATCACCCAGCAAAATACGGAAATTCTTGTAACTCAGTTCTGGATGGTCATGTAATTTCTGACGAATGCTACGGGCTACTAATTCCAGCTCTTCTTTTTGCGTCAAACAAGACCAGATTTGCAGATTTTCACGGTCCTTCTCATCAACATCTAAAGCGAGTTCTGAAAAGTCATAAGAAGACTCCAGCAAACGAGAAGCCTTGTCAAAACTATCTATCTTCTCATGAGTTTTAGAACGATCCTTAGCAGGTGTTTGGTATTTTGCCCCCAAATGATGAAGAAATTCCACACTGGCTTGGTAGAGATTCCCTTCAGAGAACGGACTGATATAGGCTTTTTTACTAGCATAAGCCCCGATGACAATCTCAACACCCTTGCCATGAAGTAAATCCACAATCCGCTCTTCCTCTGCAGAAAAACGGGTAAATCCATCAATGACAAGGGCAATTTGAGTAAAATCACTACTTACCTTGCCATTCTCAATAGCCTCAATCAAATGTGACAACTGACTTCCCTGAGCCAACTGACCTTGATTGAGATAGGCTGTTACTTTCTCAAAAATCAAGAGCAAGTCTGCTCGCTTGTCTTCATCTGTCAAACTCTCCAAGTCCAAAAAACTCATCTGAGCAGTCGTCATCTCGTGATAAAGTTCAATCAACTGCTGGATAAACTGAGGATCTTGCTTAATCGCACCATAAACACGTAAGTCCTTGGGATCGAGTTCCGTAAGGCACTTATAAAAAGCCATCCCAAGCCCGATGTCATCAAGACTGGTCTTGGCAGGTAAGTCATTCAAGACCAGATAACGGGCCATTTGAGCAAAGCGCGTGACGGTAATCGCAAAAGAAGCCTGCTGGGACAAGCATTCCAGCACGGCGCGTTCCTTTTCAAAAGAAAGAGAGTTGGGGGCAATGTAGAAGACCCGCTTGCCCGCGACAACTAGCTCTTCCGCCTCTCTTGTTAAAATTTCAGTCAAAGAAGACCGTATATCAGTATAAAGTAATTTCATCTCTGCCTCGTTTGCTTTATCAAAGTTTCTTACTCTATTATAGCAAAGTTCGCTTCACAGTCCAAATCCAAAATTCTAGTTGACAATCATTTAATTAGCAAATCAATCATGCTTCATCATCCACTTTCATATGCTGAAAGATATAGAGGAAAAAGTCTTTGGAAACTTCAAAATGTCCATAACGAAGTCGAGAAGTATAGTCTTTCCATTCAGGATGTTGTCTAGCTATTTCTATGGAGCAATCTTTGACTGGTTGATAATACTCGACATTTCGTCTAAAGGGAAAGAATCCTTCGAACTGCTCTACTTGATAGGCTTTGTCATCTGTAATTTTACCTACGGCCACAAAAGCCTGTAACTTATCTTGACCGTTCATATCGTATTTTGGACTATAGTATAAAAAATAGTCACCTTTTTTCATACGGTTTAAGGGGCCGCCCTTTCCATGACAGACCTGGCAAAAATTCCCTTCAACTCCTCTTAAAACATGGTTCTTTGAAACAACTCCAACCCAATATCTAGGCATTTTTATCCTCCAACTCTACTAACAAACGATTAAAAACTTCTCTATCGTTAGATAGTTTTTCAAAAAATTCTTCATCAACCCCTTCTACTAAAGGTAAAGCTTGATTGACCTTCTCTGCGCCAGACTTCGTCACTGAGACCAGTTTTGCCCGACTATCCTTTGGATGTTGATCGCGTTTAATGTAGTCCTTCTTCTCCAGTAGCCTAACAATCTGGGAAACCGTCATGACATCCATACCAGTGAACCGAGCGATATCAACTTGCGTTACATATTCCTCTCTATTAGACAGAAACAAAAGCGAAGTCAAAACGATAAATTGAGGCAGAGTAAGACCAACTGATTTCAAAACTCTTTTTAAGTTGCTTTCCCACTTGTTGTAGACTTTGATGAACAGAAGACCTGTAGACTCTGTTTCATCGTTTTTATAAATTGAATTAAATTGATACTTTGACATTATTTCTCCTTAAATATTAAGTATACATATTATAAATGAATTTATTTTGTTTTTCAAGAAAAGGAAAGTCAAATGTTACAATTCTGTCAGACATTTCATAGTCTATATGCTATAATAAAAGCAAAACACCTAGAAAAGGAAGTCTTATGATTAAACTACTAGCCTTGGATATGGACGGAACCCTCCTCAATGAAGCTAAGGAAATCCCGCAAGCCCACATCACTGCCATTCACCAAGCCATTGAAAAAGGTGTCAAACTGGTTCTCTGTACAGGTCGCCCGCTTTTCGGTGTCCTTCCCTACTATAAAAAACTAGGACTGGACCTTCAGAATGAGTATGTTATTGTCAATAACGGTTGTTCAACCCACCAGACCAGTGACTGGAGTCTAGTGGACTGGCAAGAACTCAGTCCAGCTGACATCGAATACCTCTATGACCTAGCTGAAAAAAGCGACGTCCAGTTAACTCTTTTTGATGAGGAACATTATTTTGTCCTCGGTGGCAAGCCCAATCAAATCGTTCAAAATGATGCCAAGCTAGTCTTTTCAGACCTGACTGAAATCTCCCTTGAGGAGGCGACCAGTGGCAAATATCGAATGTTCCAAGGTATGTTTTTAGGAACCAAAGAGCAAACAGACGATTTTGAGCAACGGTTTGCTGAGGAACTCTGCCAACGATTTAGCGGAGTTCGTTCACAGCCTGTCATTTATGAAGCCATGCCACTTGGAACGACAAAGGCTACTGCTCTTTCTCGACTAGCAGCGATTTTGAAGATCGAGCCCTCAGAAATTATGGCCATGGGCGATGCCAATAACGATATCGAAATGCTTCAGTTTGCAGGACTTGGCATTGCAATGGGAAATGCTAGCGATTATGTCAAGTCCCTTGCTAATGACGTTACAGCCAGCAACGAAGAAGACGGCGTTGCGCGTGCCATTGAGAAGTATATTTTATAGTAAAAAAAGCCCAGTTCATATCAACTGGGTTTTGTTTCTTTTAAGAATTACAAAACTTTAGAAACTCTTTAGAATTACTTGATGTTTCTTTGATTTCTATACCTTATACTAAAGTTAGAAAAATAAATCAAAAGGAGAAAATCATGAAAACAGTACTCGAAATTCATGGACTGACCAAACGATTCGGCCAACAAGCTATTCTTCAAGATCTTAGTCTAACCATAAAAGAGGGAGATATTTATGGTCTAATTGGAAAAAATGGAGCAGGTAAAACTACTCTTATCAAAATCATTACACAACTATTGTTTGCGGATAAAGGAACTGTTTCCCTCTTTTCTAGTCAATCGGAAAATGAGTGGACCAAAGCTCTATCTCGCGTGGGTTCAGTTATCGAATCACCTGTAGCTCACAATCACTTGACAGCTTATCAAAACCTTAAATATTATTGTATGATACGTCATATTCCAAATGCTGATAAGGTGATTCAGGAGACCTTGGACTATGTTGGCTTGTCAGATACAGGTAAAAAAGTCTTTCGTGATTTCTCACTAGGAATGAAACAAAGACTTGGTATCGCCATTGCCCTCCTAACAAAACCCGACTTCCTGATTCTTGATGAACCTATTAATGGTCTCGATCCGATTGGAATCAAAGAATTTCGTCTCATGATCCAGCGACTCAATCAAGAAAAAGGCATAACTATACTCATCTCTAGTCATATCTTGTCAGAACTCTATCTCTTAGCTAATCGCTTTGGTATTCTGGATCAAGGTAAGATTATCCGTGAAATCAGTAAAGCTGAATTTGAAACACTGAGTGAGGATTATATTGTGCTTAAAACAAGTGATAAAGAAAGAGCTTGTCAGGTATTGAAAGAACAAATCCAGCTCCAGTTTAAGGTTGTAAACCCTGAAAATGAAATCCATATCTTTGGTAATGAACAAGATGTTAAACAGATTCTCAAGCAACTAACTTTGTCCGATGTTGCTATTGATGAGATTTACTTTGCCCGTCAAAACCTAGAAGAATACTTCACCCAATTGGTAGAATAGGAGAAAAATCATGATACATACCATTCAAGCAGATTTTTACCGTCTTTTCCGCTCCAAAGGATTCTGGATTACAGAATTCATTCTCTTTGTACTTATGTTACTGGGTGCTACTATTGGCGCTACAGGGCATCTAATGTCAGTTCAAGCAGCACCACCTGAGCTTCCTACCCATGGTTGGAATGGGATAGAAGCTCTAATCAACGCGTCAAATAACGGCTCAAACCTCGTTTTCCTCTGTATTATTCTAGTGTGTTTAGTTCTTGGGGTCGATCTAATCGGCAAGCTTTATAAAAATAGTTTGACAGTTGGTGTTTCTCGTACAGAATTTTTCCTTGCTAAATTCTTTGTACTAGCAAGTATCGCTCTCTTACAACTCATCACAAGTCTTGTGATTGCCTTTATTCCCGCGACTCTACTAAATGGACTTGGTACAATACCTGATGGTTTTGTTACTAATCTCCTCTTGACGATTTCCCTTCAATTTCTATGCCTTCTCGCTTGGCTTTCGATTGTCTCCTTTATTCTCTACCTAACTCATTCTTATCTTGCCGTATTTATTGGTTATCTGATTAGCTCTATCGTCCTTTCTATTCCAATTCTTGTTTTCCCAGACATTGAAATTCTTAGATATTTAATTCTAGATTTTGCCTATGCTATGACCACTAATAGTCAAGCTATTCTCTATACCATCACGGTTTGCGTAACAGTCATACTTTTCTTCTCTTTCAGTGGACTGATTATTTTCAAGAAGAAAAGCTTATAAAAAGGACCTCCTCTAGGATATAGAGGAGGTTTCTTCTGTTAAAGATAAATAAAGACTGAAAACCATTCTCCATCAGTGGCTAGCTTCATATCCGCTCCAAGAAGATGAACTAATTCCTCAGTAATATAGAGACCTAAACCAGAGGATTCTTCGGTATCTGACATATTTTCAGAATAAAAACGATTGCTGAGATTGTCTATATTCTTGATAGGTTTTTTGACTAGATTATCAATTTCCAAAACAAGTCTATTTTCTTCCTTTTTCAAGGAAAGTCGAGCCTTCTCCTTGCCGTGCTTGAGAACATTTCCAAGGAGGTTTTGTATAATTCGATCAAGCAAGTCCTCATCAGTCGTCGTTTTCAATCCTGGTTCAACGTTAAAATCAAGAACAATATGTGAAGATTGAAAAACGTCGTAATAAGCTAAAGTCTTTTTCGTTATAAAAGTTGATAAATCAGGTTCTTCCAGTTTCGGTTTGACTGCGCCTTCCATCAAATGACGGTATTCGAGGAGAGCCTCCAACCGTTTGGAAACCAAATCCTGATGATGGGCTATTTTATTTAAGGTTTCTGAACTATTATCGGGGTGTTTTATTAGTTGCTGAGTGTATCCTGAAGCGATTGTTAAAGGTGTCCGAATATCATGAGCAATGTTACTGATTGCCATATCTAGGGTGCGTTTTTCACGCTTCATGATTAGCTGGTTTTGCTCCACTTCTTGAAATAGATTCTCAATTTGGTTATGTAGACGCAAAATGGTCTTTGAAAAGAAATTTACACCGATCCTCTTCATGCTACCAGAGCGAATCTTTTCTTCGATTTGTCTGCTTAAATCTCTAATTGCTATATGATAGCGAATCAAAGAAATCGCCAAAATGATGTTAATGAGGAGCAATATAGATATCAAAATGTAAATCATTACTTATCTCCTTTTAATCGAACACCAACTCCCCAAACGGTTTCGATGTACTCGTGATTTGGATCCAGTTGATGCAGTTTTTTACGGAGATTGCTTAGATGGGTGTTGAGCGTATTGTCTCCAGGCAGGTAACTTTCTTCCCAAATCAATTCATAGAGTTCTTCCTTGGTGAAGATCTTTTTAGGGTACTGGAGCAACATTTGGAGAATCTGACACTCTTTCTTTGCAAGGCGAATGGTTTCAGTTGCGTTACTTATTTCAAAACTATCCGCATCGAACTGGATATTTTTAAAGTTTTGTACGAAGTTATCAATTTCTCTTCGATTTCCTGACTGATGTTCACCACTTTGGCGTAATTGCACAGTGACTCTGGCAAAGACTTCGTCCAAATCAAAAGGTTTTACCACATAATCATTGGCACCATCTAATAGGTACTGGCTGATAAGCTTTTTATCACCTAAAGCAGTAAGCATGATGACAGGAGTCTGACTCGTTTGTCGAATAGCTTGCAAGACTTGGTCGCCATTTTTCCCAGGGAGCATGATATCTAGCAAGACGAGATCGATGTCACCTTTGTCAAATTGCATGATACCTTCTGTCCCAGAAAATGCTTGAATCACCTCGTGTTCCTCTGCAAGAAGGGTTCTTAAGATTTCCTGGATTTCATTATTATCTTCAACTACAAGTATGTTCGCCATAAACCTCGTCCTTTCTAAAACTATTATAACATGTTTTGTTAGGAATTCCAGATACAGAAAAGCTCCTCTCACATTTTAAGCAAGAAGGAGCTAATGAATATTGAATCTACTTAACCAAATAAGCAATCAAGGCTATAATCCATAAATGAGCTGGGTAGAAAATATAAAAGAAATATTTACTCCAACTAGTTTCTTTTCCTCGCTGTCCATTATACAAGGCCATAAAAGGAAAGACGGTGACAAAGAGCCAGTCAGAATTGAAAAGCATCATTTCCAGTGTTTGGTGCCAAGTGTCGTATATTTGGATGGAAGTCACTAATAAGAAAGCCCACAGAAAGGCATAGAGGAGATTTCGCAAGCCCTTGCGATTTCGACAAGAGTAACTAATCAAGAGAAATGGTAGCATGGTGATGCCACCCTCAGTAAAAAGACAACCGAAAATCAAGAGCCCAGCAAGCCCAATCCGACGCCACAACTTCTCCTTTTTATCCAACTTTTTTCTGGGAAAACCAATCCAAAGCATGGTGACACCGATGGCCAAAGTCAAGAAAATATTATTATTGACCATTACTCCTTTGGATGCAAATAGGGCGTTGAGTAGGCTATTTCCAGCAAACATGATAAGCGCCCAAGACCAAAGACGGATGAGGTAGTTTTTCAAATTTCGAGTATGGATGAAGCCTTCCATAGCCATATAGGCAAACCAAACTCCCACACAACGGGTCAAGGCGTGAAAGATACCTTCCCACAAAGGAGAAACGATTCCGGTAATATGCGGAATATGGTCTAGAACCATTACTGCCGCCATCAGATACTTCAACTGTGTCGCATTCCATTTTTTCATAATAAACCTCTTTCTTTTTTATCTACATAGAGTATAGCATACATTTCCGCGTATAATCGTACACCTATCTTACATTTAAAAAGCCTATCTTACATTTTTGTAAGACAGGCGTGAATACCAAAAATTTATTATGAAAGTTACCTTCTAGTCGGTAATTCGTTGGTACATTTCGGGTCTTCTATCACGAAACAGTCCCCAGTTGAGGCGCTCGCTTGCTCCCTTATCAAGGTCATAAGTGGCTAATAAAACAGCTTCACCTTGTCTTTCAGCTCTCTCTAGAATAGCTCCTGTTTCATCCGTCATAAAGGAGGAACCGTAGAAGTCAAGACTGGAACTCTGTCCACCATTTTCCTCACTAGGAGTGACTTCTTCCAAGCCATAGCGATTGGCTGCAATAACTGGGACAATATTTGCTGCTGCGTGCCCTTGCATGGTACGTTGCCAGTGACCACAACTATCCGTATCTAAGATAGGCTCTGAACCGATAGCGGTTGGATAAAAGAGCAATTCAGCACCATTCAATGCAAGACAGCGCGCTGTTTCGGGGAACCATTGATCCCAACAGATACCGATCCCAATTTTAGCGTAGCGAGTATCCCAGACCTTGAAACCAGTGTTGCC